>NZ_JBHUDD010000128.1:0-8525 GCF_042677865.1 Lacimonas salitolerans
CTACCCCCCGGGTGGGTCATTTTTAAATGATCACGATGGGTCAGTTTTGAATGCAGATTGACAGTCGATGCACTGGAGCTGACCCAGCTGGCCGAGCTTAACCTTATCGGCGGCGCTTTCACGGCGGAGAACCTTCTGCCGCAGCCGGAGGTGGCCGAAGCTGGGATGGAGTTCGACGTCGACACTGACAAGGTGGTGCTGCGGTCGCCGCTGGCGGCACGGACGATTGTCGACCTCGAGACGACGACGCTTGCGGCGCCCTATGTTGGCCCGTATCGCGTAACCCCCGATATTGACGTGAGCTTCGAGACGTTTGAACTGACCTTCGACTTTGGCTTCACAGGGAATGACTGGGAAGCCATTACGCTGGAAAAAATGGACCTGAGGATCGGACTATCTGGGCCCGGTTTGGGGACGGAAAATTATCCTCTTCCAATAGGCATCGAAACCAGGACGGTTTTCGAAACGGACGAGGCGTTTTACCTCCAGTTCATACCTGAACACGTAACAGGATATCGTATCGAGAATGGCAAGTTTGTCGTATCTTTGAATGAAACGCTTTATTCGAGCGCTTTTGGCTTGGACGTTGAGGAACTTTACGTGTCCAGTGGTTCCGATGTGGTGCAGGTGCGCGATGGGGAGTTGCTCCCGACGGTCAGCCGCAAAAGTTCCCTATCAGGCACATTTTCCATATTTCAGCTCGCGCCTTAAAGAAAGTTCCTGATCGGGAACTATTGTGTTGCTCACTTGGATGCCTTGCATTTATATTCCCGTTCAGGAACATGGAGACGGGAATGACGGCATCCGGTGAAGACGAGGCCCGCGCCTTCGGTCAGCTTCTGCGAGAGCGGCGCAAGGCGCTCGGCCTTCGCCAAGAGGATGTTGTGCTGGCGACCGGGGTGGGGCGACGCTATCTGATCGAACTGGAGGCGGGCAAGCCGACGGCCCGGCTCGGTCCGGCGCTCATGATCGCGCGCCAGCTCGGAATCAGCTTTCACCCCTTCGACCAGAGCCAGGCCGACCAATCGCACCGTGGTACAGATGATCTCGGCCTTCCTCCGCTGGCTGATTTGCCACCGCTGAACGATTGATCATGCGCGTCTGGTTCGAGACCCGCCCTGTCGCAGATCTGACGCCCGGCCCAATGGGGCCCAGCATGACCTATGCGCCGGAATGGCTCAGCCTTGGCGGCGCTTTTCCCGTTTCCACGCGGATGCCCTTGCGCGCGGCACCCTATGGGCCTGCCGAGGTAATCCCCTGGGTGGTCAACCTGCTGCCGGAGAGCCAGAACCTTGAGGCCCTCGTCAGGCTGACGCGGATCGCTGAACAGGACGTGCTGGGACTTCTCGATCAGGTCGGGCGCGACACGTCGGGGGCTTTGTCCTTCGCCCGGCGCGGCGCGCTCGAGATGACCTGCCGCCTCGTCCCGGGTGAGGCGGCGCTTGAGCGGATCATTGATGAGCTCCCCGCCAAGCCCTTCCTGGTCGGCGAAGAGGGCGTCTCGATGTCGCTCGCCGGGGTGCAAACCAAGATCGGCGTGCATCTGGATGAGGCGGGTCAGATTCACATCCCGGTCGACGGTGCCCCGTCCACTTGGATCCTCAAGCCTGACAGTTCGAACCTGCCGGGTGGGGTCTGGAACGAGGCGTTCTGCATGCGGCTCGCCGCGCGTATCGGCCTCGACGTCCCGGAGGTCCGCACCGGACGCGCGGGCCAGCGCCGATATCTGCTGGTCAAACGCTATGACCGGGCCCCGCAGGGGCAGGTCTGGCGCCGGCTGCATCAGGAGGACTACGCCCAAGCCTTTGGCCTCTTCCCTGCCTCCAAATACGAGCGCAACCACAGCGGCACACCGGGGCCGAAACTGCGCGACATGTTCGGCCTGACCCGGCGGATCGCGGATATCGCCTCCGTCACGCGACTGCTTCAGCACGTCATCTTCAATGTGATCGCCTGCAATACGGATGCCCACGCGAAGAACTATTCCCTGCTGATCTCCGCCACGGGGGCGCGACTGGCGCCGCTCTATGACGTGATGTGCGGGGCGGTCTGGCCCAACATCACGAAGAACATGTCGAACACGATCGCAGGAAAAACCCGTGGTGATTACCTGAAAGGGCGTCACTGGCAGCGCGAGGCCGCGCTCTGCGGCCTGTCCCCTGCCGCGACGCTGCGCCAGCTGGCGACCTTGTGCGAACGGGTCGGGGCGGCGCTGGATGCGACGGTGCAGGATCTGGTCGCGATGGACTCGGAATCCCGACCCATGGCGGAAGACTGCCGCACGGAGATCGCGCAGCGCGTGCTGTTCCTGACCAACGGGCTCAATGAGGTCGACCCGGACCTGAAGGGGTGGATCGCGGCGCATGGGAGGGGCATCGCGCCACCTGATGGTGCGGTCTGACGTCGATGTGCGTGACGAAACCTCTGCCAAGATACTGAAATAAAACACACTTCTCCAGAATTGTCCATTGAAAGTATGCCGCGAAGGCGTGTCTACCGTTTTATTTGTAAAAATTACGAAAAAAGATTGACGCATCACCGGTGAATGGTTATTTGTAATTTGCACAAAACAAATAATAGGTGACCCATGTCGACCCGCGCAGAGATAATGGCCGAACTCGCCACGATTTTCGGCCGCCCGAAAAGCTCCGTCGAGGCTGTCGATCGGGTTTTGACGGATGCGGGCCTGCGCACCCGCGCCGCGCGGGGGCGGGCCGCACAGGCGATGTCGGCGGAGGATTTTGCGAACGTGACCATAGGACTGATGGGGGGATGGTCGCTGCGGGAGACCCCTGTGATGGTGGAACGACTCGGCGCGCTGGAGCTTTGGGGCGGGGAGATGGTGGAGTTCGATCTGGGCGAGGACGGTGAGATGATGGGTATTCGGGGCAGCGCCGATCTGACCGCACACCATATTCTCGAGTCGAACCTGCCGATCCTCTATCCCCGCAAGCAGCTCCCGATGGCACGCACGCTGACCGGGGCGCTCGCATCCCTCATTGAGCGTATCCCGGCGCTTGCCGATCTCGAGATCTGCCTGCTTACGCTCTACCCCGAGACCGGCGGGGCGCTGCTGGAGTTTCGGCTGGGTCCGCGACGGTACACGTTGCGTTTTGGGGCGGGGGATCGGTTGCCGCCTACCGGGGTGTTCCACCGCACCTTGGTGCTCAGGACCGTTGGGCTAAGGCGAATCGCTGGCGTGTTTCATGGTCAGCATGACTGACTGAATCGGTCGGTCCGGTACAGACCATCAGGACGCAGCTCAGGTTGACGCAACGGAAGGTCGACGCGATCCAGGAGATCTGTGTGATGACTGCGAGAATTCGCGCCGCATTTATGGTTGGCTCAAAGCCCAACGATTATTGGGGTTATTCAGTATAAATCCCGATTTTCGCATAAGCTTGGGGCTGGGTGCTTGCGAAAACAAAAAATATATTGTTTTTCAATATGTTGCGGAAAAAATTTTTTGTTGTGGGGGGATGGGCACGTTGCTAGCGAGCTACAGCGGCCGGCGAACGCCACCTGCAACCAGGCACCAAGACGACGGGGCCCGACGGACACAAATGCGACCATCCGGCGATGCCAGTTATTCGCAGATCAGAAATGGAGGAAAACGAAGATGTAGCCTGATGCCTAGCCCCACAAAAGAGAACACCCGGATCGTTGGCGCGATCCGGGCATCTCGTGGGGGACAAGGTCCTGTCCACCTCAACCTGAGAAGACCGTAGCAGCTTCTGCGCCGACCTTCAAGGATAGGATCAGCCCCCGGTTCACGCTTCCCCCTCCGCCCGGGTCCTCCCGGGTGCCGGCGGAGCCTGCGCTGACGTGGCGATGGAACCCCCCGTTCGAACACGGGTCCCCTCGCTTCGGATCGCGCCTGAGACAACCTGGACGGCCGAATACCCGGCCCTCGGAACAAATCTGATCTTAGGGGAAATCCCATGTCCTATCACTTCACCGAGGGCAGCTTCCGGCTGCCCGAACCCAGCCTCGCCCAGCGGACCGTCCAGAACGGCAGCAAGGGGCATTTCACCGGGCAAGCCACTATCGGGGCTGGTCCGGGGCGCCTGACCTTGCTGGAGAGCCACTTCGAATTCAAAGGTCTCCTTGTACTGACGGCCCGCCCGACGACCGCCGAACTCTTCGAACAGGTCGCCTGTCCCTGGATGGATGCCAATAAGGAGTGGCACACCCATTATGCCGATTTCGTGGTCATGCGGACCGATGGGTATCGCGTTGGATATGCGGTGCGCCCAATGCGCTACGTGACCGATGAGTACCGCGACGAGCTTGGTCGGGTGAAATTCCAAGCCCTGAAAACCGGAATGCTTTCGGATTTTCGCTTGCTCACGGAGGAGGACTTCGACCCGGTCACCCTGTTCAACGGCAAGCTTTTTCACAGCGTCCGCCGCCCCGATCCGGAAGCGGATGCGGCCGCGCGCGAGGTGGTCTCGGCGATGACCGGGATCGAGTCACTCGGGGAACTGACTGATCGGATCGGAATGGAAGGAGCGGGCTATCGCGCGCTGATCCGTCTGATCCGCGACGGGGTACTGCAGCCGCTGCACCCGGGGCGGCTCCTCAAATCTGTCCATCTGATCAAGCGGGAGGCCGTGTAATGGAAACGACTTTGAAATTCGCAAGGACGCGTACCGATCTGGCACGCAATCACTTCCGCCCTGTCATGACCGCGCTGGAACTCGCCCGTCCCTTTGGGCGCGTGGAAATCGACGACTGGGCGGAGGACCTCAATGAATGCCTCCGGGCCAAGGGCCTGATGCCCCCGAAGGACCGGAGGACGATGAGCGCGGCCAGTCTGCCGGTGAGGGTCACGACGTGCATAGCAACCCGCACGATCCTCGCGCTGGACGTCTCTTCTGACGCCCATGCGAAATTCGAGATCAAATCGCCCGACGAGGCCAGCCCCGATGGGAGGTGTACCGCGGTCCCGGCGGGTGTGGGGGGCATCTTCAATGTGCCGGAACTGATCAAGACTGACGACGACAACGCCTTTTTCGCAACGGCGGCATTCAACCATTTCATCAATCAGGAGGCTGTCTAATGGACCTGTCTTTCAACTTCGATAACGCGCGCTTTGCTTTCGGCACCCATGACCGCGTGACCATTGAGGGCACCGCCTACAAGGTGGAGCTGGTCACGGAGGACGGTGTCGTCTTCGGGACGGCTGATGGACGTGGCCTGTGTCAGCAGTTCACCCACGGGCAGCTGAGCCGCCTCGCGAGCATGGGGCGCCTGCGCCAGGAGCGGGACTATTTCCTCGCCACGAACGCGCGGTCCCGTCTGAAGAGCAACGCGGGTCTCGTTTCCGACCTGACGGGATGCAAGGCGGCGGTGCACAGCAAGCGCAGCGCCTATGTGGAGGCGTTTTATCAGCTCGAGCGGGAAAAGAAGATCAAGCGGACGGACGAGTCAATCCGCGCGAGCATGGATCTGCTGAAGGTCGGGGCGATCGATGTCATCGGAAACCTGAACCGGTCCGGCAGTGACAAGCCGGGGATGATGCAGGACATGCGTAAAACGCCGTCGCCGCGCACGCTTCGGACCTGGCTCGCCGCCTATGAGGGAACCGGCGCGATCGGCCTCGTCGACCAGGTGCACCAGCGCGGACATCGCGGCCGCCGGATGGGACCGGAAGAAATCGGCATCCTGCAGCGTGAGATCCGGGCCTACCTCAGCCCGGATCGGCCGACGGTCAAGCAGATCCACGAGAATGTTCTCATCGCGTTTGAAAAACGGAACGCGGAGCGCGCCGAAAAAGGACTGGCTGCGCTGGATGCGCCCTCCCGGGAGACGGTGCGCCGTGCCATCCGCAGGCTGGATCCGTTCGTTGTGTTGGCCGCCCGTGAGGGCGCGGATGTGGCCCGCAAGAAGTTCCGTCCGGTGATGAACGGGCTTGAACTGACCCGCCCGCTCGAGCGTATCGAGATCGACGAATGGACGGTCGATCTGATGACGTTGTTCGAGACCGTCGGCCTGGCGGAGCTGATGACTGAGGAGGAACTGATCGCGGTGGGCCTCGATAAAAAGAAGGGGCGTTGGAAACTGAGTATTGCGATCTGCGCCACGACGCGGGTCATTGCGGGGATGGCCCTCTCGCGCGCGGCCAACGCAGACACGGCCCTTCAGACCCTGCAGATGATCCTGGTCAACAAGGGGAAGTGGGCCGATGGGGTGGGCGCACTGACCGCATGGGACATGTTCGGCACGCCAGAGTTGATCGTCACCGATTGCGGCCCCGCCTACCGCTCGGAGCAGTTCCGTCACGCCTGCGGGGATCTCGGGATTGCGCTTCTGCATGCCACAGCCGGCGTGCCGGAGTCCCGTGGTCGCGGGGAGCGGATTTTCGAGACGGTGGCGGATGGGCTGATGTCGCGCCTGTCAGGCCGCACCTTCTCGGACGTGGTCACGAAGGGGGATGCCAACCCGGAGGAGCGGGCTGCGTTGACTTTGGAGGACCTGGCATTCGCGCTGGTGCGCTGGGTGACGGACATCTATCACAACACCGCGCATTGCGGCCTCGGAGGTGAGACCCCTCTCGAATGCTGGCGGCGTCTGACCAAGGAATATGGGGTCATCGCCCCGCCGGACATCGCGCAGCAGCGCGCGGTCTTCGGACAGCGCCTGAGCCGGTCCTTGAACAAGGAAGGGGTAACCGTCCTCGGCGTGCGCTATCATTCCCGTAAGCTGGCTGAATGGATGCTGCGCCGGGACCGCTGTACTGTCGAAGTGCGCTGGCATCCCAAAGACATCGGCGCCGTCCAGGTCCTGCTTGGCAAGGACTGGCACACGGTTCCTGCCGTGGCGGATGGTCTGGACTGGGTCTCGGCGCAGGTGTGGCTGGCCGCCAACCGGGAGGCGCAAGCGCGCAAGCCCGACGCGAAAAAACGCAACCTGCCCACGATCCTTGCGGCCGTGCAGGCGATCATGGACCGCAATGCCGCTGCCATGCAGGCCGCCGACCTTCTGGTCGAGACCTGGGATGACACCCGCATCGAGCGTGAGGAGCGCCGCTTGTTCGCGCAGGTGAAATTCGCAGGTGAGGAACCCCAGAAGTCCGGGGACGGCGGTCTCGGTCGGACCATTGAGGCGGTCGATTCCGATTGCGATGCCCCTGACGCGGGGCCGAAAGCAGCCGGTGTGCGCGCTGCCAAGGGTAATCCTGCCGGCAAACGCCAGGCTGGATCCAAAACAACCCCCACCACCCGTCCCGCCAAGTCCGGCGGCGGATTCAGCATCGAGGAGAACTGATCATGGTCGATCATGCAAAAATCGGGCAGCAACTGTCCGCCCTGCGTAACCTTCATATCGCGTCGGAGCGCGACACGGAGTTCCAGTCCCACATCGAACGGCTGCTGAAGCGCGACGAGGCCGGCGCGATCATTCCGGACCCGGTCCGCTTCACCCAAACCGGAGAAACCCGCGGCATCCTCGTGCTGGATGAGCCCGGCGGCGGTAAGACCACCTTGGTCGAACGGGGGCTGCGCAAGTTGCCGGCGCTCGCCCAAGGCCCATACGGGGAGCCGCGCTACATCGCCTCAGTCGTCCCGAACCCCGCGACCTTCAAGTCGATGGCCCTGTCGCTGCTTGAGGTGACCGGCTACCCGGCGGTCAGCCCGCAGCGCGAGGCCTGGAGCATGTGGCAAATCGTGCGCAAGCGGATGACCGAACTCGGGATTACCGTGCTTTGGATCGATGAGGCGCATGACCTGTTCTGCGCCGACCGCAACGTGATCCTGCGGGGGCTCAAGACCTTGATGCAGGGCGACGACGCGCTGATCGTGATCCTGTCCGGCACCATGAAGCTGGGCGAGATCATCCGCACGGACCCGCAGGTCCAGCGGCGGTTTTCGACCCTCATCCTGCCTCCCGTGTCCGAGGAGGAAGACCGTGACATGTTCGCTTCGGTCATCAGCACCTATTGTGAAAAGGTGGGGCTCACGCCGCCCGATGCGCCCGACCTGGTCGGCCGCCTGTTCCGGGCCTCCCGGTCCCGTTTCGGGCGCGCGGTCGAAACCGTGATCGGGGCGATCGAACGTGCCCTGCTGGAGGGCGCGGATACGCTCGAACTCGAGCATTTTGCTGAGTACTGGGCCATTCAGGAAGGTTGCACGGTGGAGATGAACGTCTTCCATGTTGATGACTGGTGGGATGTTCCCGTTGACAAGCCCGCCGCGGAGTTGGCCCCGAAACCCAAGAGGGGTCGCAAAAAGGCGGCCTGAACTTCAAGGGTTCGATGTAACGCTCGGCCCCGATTATCATCGCAACAATTCAAGCGGCGCTCCTTCCGGAGCGCCGTTTTGATTCGTGGTGGAACCAAGAAAGGCCGTAGATTCCTATTCGTTTCCCGGGCCCGAAGCTTTACACCCGATTTTCTGGGATATTTCGATGGCAACTTATTCTGTGTATAATGGTGGCGAAAACTGCGCATTTCGCGGAAGTTGGGCAGTGATTTCGCGTGATCTCGGGCACGCGTTTCACGGCATCGCGGGCAGCCATTTCACGCC
>NZ_JBHUDD010000129.1:0-8918 GCF_042677865.1 Lacimonas salitolerans
TATGTTGGGGCGCAGTATAAAGTACGTAGTCAATGCAGCGTTGGCCGCAGCAGCTGGAAACTGAATGACTGCCATTCGGGCCTAAACTGAGCAACAACCGCAGGATAGGTCCGTCCGACATGCAGAGCAACGCTCCAAAGGGCCGAGGATGAACCCGCTGTCTGACCTCCGCTACCAAAGACTGGGCGTTTGCACGATACCAAACGCCATCCGTGTAGAAATGCTTGATCTCAGGTTCTTCTTGCTGGGGCGCTGGGGAAATGCCGGATATGTCTATCTTAAGATTTTCGCCCCCGCGTTTTAATGACATGTAAACGTGACAATCCGTCGTATAAACATAGTGGCCAGAAAATACTCTGCAACCTAATACTAAAAGGATGGATATATGTCTGCCGAAGCAAATACACAAAATATCGCCGAAAACAAGGCCAGCATTCTTGAGCTTGAAGCCGTTGTTCTCGGGAACAAGTTCCGCGCCTACGATCACCGTTCGCTGATCGAAGAAAATCGCTTGATGCTGCTGAGCAATTACACTGCAGCTTTTGCCGGCAACCGCCAGCTTGCAAATATGAATACCGATGCAATTTTTGCCAACCGCATTGCCTTTCTCGAGTCACTCTCAACCGAAAATGATGTGCAGACAAACTACGTCAATGCGCAAATCAACAAAGCCATGCTGGATGCGCTTGCCCATCGCGCCGTACTAAATGCCAAGGTTATTGAAGTCAGTGCCAAGATGGCCGAAATCAATGGACAGTTGATCGAAGTCAACCGCGCCATTATGGAAGCCAATGCCGAAATCGTTGCCTTCAATGCTGCCCAGATCGAGGCGAACTCAGCGATGATTGAAGGCGATCATGGCATGGCCGAGGCCACCGTGGAGTCAAATGCTGCCGTCATCGCCGCGAATGCGGAAACCATCTCCGCCCTAAACGAGACCGCTGCCACAAACTCGTCCAATCTAGACGAGCACATTGCGAAAATACTCGAAAATCGCGAGAATATTTCCCAGAACAAGGCTGAAATCTCTGAGCGTCGCGCTGATATCGTGGCCAATCGCGATAAGATCGCTTCAAACCGCACGAAGATCGCTCGTGGATAAGTCGCGCGGCAAAAACTGGTGAGTTAGAAAGAAGGCACTGGAATCTGGTGCCTTCTTTTTTTGCAATTATGTTCAAAGCACTCAGTACGTTCGCCTCGGGTCAGGACCATGACGCAATAAACAATTGGGCCTTGCAGTGCCCATCGCCCCTATTGCGTGGCTAGGCGCGATCAACGCCGCCATCGAGAGTTTCGTGCCCGCCGCCGAGCGCGCGGCGGTGGCAGGCCAGCTTTTCGGCGAGGAAGGCTCCATCGCCATGAGTCGGATCGACACCGCAACCTTGCGACAAGCGACCGAGGACGTTCTCGCCTTCGGGGTCGTCGTCTCGGAAGCTGATGCCGACCAGATCGAGCGGACGAACGATGCGATCTCCCGGCTCGGGCTGATCTGGCGCGGGCTGTCAAACCAGCTGGCGGTCGCTGCGGCTCCGGCGCTGGAAGCGGTCGCCAATGCGATGGCGGCGGTCGCGAGCCGGACTGGACCACTCGGCATCGCGATCAAGGTGCTGTTCGACAACATCGGCCGACTGACCACCTACGCCGCCACTTTCGCCGGTGTGATGGCCGGGCGCTGGGTCGCCGGTATGGCCTCACCCGTATCCGCATTATCCCCCGTCGCAATGATGATGTGACCACGTTCGGAGCCGCGCGTCTGGTCTCGGAAACGATGCGCTTTGATCTACGCGTCTCGGAGCTACCCGCACCCCGCCCCGATGAGCAGATCTTGCTTGGTGAAGAAACCTTCCTGATCCAAGGCGAACCCTTGCGTGATCGCGAGCGGCTGATCTGGACCATTGAGGCAACACCGGCATGAAGCTCGACCTCTCTGTCGCAGGCGACATCGTTCTTGCGATGCAAGCTGAAATCCTCGCAGGCGAAAAGGCTGTTAGTGCCGCGATGCGTGAGGCCGGGTCTGATCTGAAATCAGCTTGGCGTGGCCAGATAACGCAGGCGGGTCTGGGGAGACGCCTGGCGAATTCGATCCGGAGCCAAACCTATCCGCGATCTGGTGAAAGCTTGAAAGCAGCAGCACTGGTCTGGTCCAAAGCGCCTCAGATCATCGGCGCGCATGACACGGGCCCGTTGATCCGCTCGAAAAATGGCTTCTGGCTCGCGATCCCGACACCGGCGGCCGGCAAAGGCGCCCGCGGTAAGGCGCTGACGCCTGGCGAATGGGAACGGCGACGCGGGCTGCGGCTTCGGTTTGTGTATCGACGCCGTGGGCCGAGCCTGTTGGTCGCTGATGGGCGGCTAAACAGTCGCGGGCTGGGTGTGGCGTCACGGTCGAAAACCGGCCGTGGACGCAGCACGGTGCCGATCTTTCTGCTGGTGCCTCAGGTGAAGCTGCGCAAGCGGCTCGACCTGGCCCGCGATGCAGAGCGGGCGCAGGCGGCCATTCCAAGTTTAATTGTTTCAGGGTGGGTTGACGCTAAACTGGGGTGACAGCTGGTTCAGTACCCGGCTTCACGTTGATGTCGCACAGCGAGAACGACAGCCCTGTCGGCGTCCAAACGGTAAAGAGCAACATACCCGCTGCCACCGAAGGTGATGAACCACTCTCGAAACTCTGGATCCATGTCCTCCACAGGGCGCCCTGCTCCCGGCTGGTCGCGCAAAATCTGCATCCCCTCGCGGATGGACTTGGCGGCGCGGCGTGCCGCATCGGGGTTATTCTCGGCCAAGAAGTTGTAAAGCCGCTCCACATCCCGCAGCGCCGCAGGAGACCAGATCAGTTGTGGCATTGAGGAATATCTGCCTCTTCACCAGCCTCGAGCTTGGCGAGCCAGGCATCTGCGTCCTCATGCGTCACATGTTGGCCCGTCATCTGATATTCCTGCCAGGCCGCAAGACCTGCCTGGCGAAAGGCCTCACGCGCCTCTTCACGGGACAGGAACTGAGAGACTGCTTCGCGCAACATCCAATGCGTTGAGCGATCCCTCGCATCCGCAAGCCGTTTGAGGCGGTCGCGGGTTTCCTGATCGAGCTTCACGGCAATGGGGCGAACAGCATTCATGGGGTGAGTCCTCGTGAGTATTGTTAGGTATTACCTGTAACACTTTCTTGGCTTCAACAACAGACACGAATGCACCGTTAGGCCCATAAATGCCCACCACGCGCGAAACCATCCTGACCGCTCTGGCGGACCTACTCAGCACGATCCCGCATGTGCCTGTTCTGCGCGGAGAAGTTCTGCCGGAACGCATTCCGCCCGCGGGGCTGATGATCCTGCGTGATGGCAATCCAGGTGAGCCAGGCATGACGCTGTCGCCGCTGATGTATCATTACCAGCACCGCGCCGAACTTGAGGTGATCGTACAATCTACGACAGATCGAGACGCCGTCTTCGACGCGCTCTCGGCGCAAATCGGCGCAGTGATCGCGGCGGACCGTACTTTGCGGGGATTATGCGACTGGATTGAGCCGGAGGCCGCTGAACCGGTGGATCTGCCAGTCGAGGGGGCGGCGCCCCTAAAAGCCGGGATAATTCCGATCATTTTGCATTACGCCACCAGCGACGCGCTGGTCTGACAATTCAGCTGACATTCAAGGAGAGACACGATGGCACGAGCCCAAGGGGCGCGGGCGCAGATGGCGCTTGCGTTCGAGACGACCTACGGCACGCCGCCTGCGAGCGGCTATACCAAAATGCCCTTTGCGAGCACGACGCTTGGGGCTGAACAACCGCTGCAGACATCAGAGCTTCTGGGCTATGGCAGGGATCCGCAGGCGCCGATCAAGGATGCGGTCACGGCGGACGGCAATGCCGTCATGCCTATCGACGCGGAAGCGTTCGGGTTCTGGCTGATGGCAGCATTTGGAGCGCCCACAACCACCGGCGCGGAGGCCCCCTACACGCACGAGTTCCGCTCAGGAAACTGGGCGCTGCCGTCTTTCTCGGTCGAGACCGGGATGCCCGAGGTGCCCCGCTTTGCAATGTATGCCGGCTGCATGGTCGACAGTCTCAACTGGCAGATGGCGCGATCAGGCTTGCTGACAGCCACGGCCAGCATTGTGGCCCAGGGCGAGGAGATCGCCACGACCAGTGCGGCAGGGACACCGGCCAACATCGCGCTGAAACGCTTCGGCCACTTCAACGGGGCCATCACACGGAACGGAGCTAATATCGGAAACGTTGTCTCCGCTGACCTCACCTATGCCAACAATCTTGACCGCATCGAGACGATCCGGGCGGATGGCAAGATCGACGGTGCAGACCCGTCTATTGCGGCGCTGACAGGAAATATCGTCGTGCGTTTCGCCGATCAGACGCTGGTGACCCAGGCGATCAATGGCGAGGCTTGCGAGCTTGCGTTCTCCTACACGCTGCCAACGGGCGAAAGCCTGACCGTCACCGCGCATGCCGTCTATCTCCCGCGCCCGCGGATCGAAATCTCGGGTCCACAAGGCGTGCAGGCGACCTTTGACTGGCAGGCGGCGAGTGACCCGCTGGTGGGCCGGATGTGCACCGTCACCCTTACAAATGACCGCGAGGATTACTGACCATGCTGCGCTTAAACTTGTCGACGGAGCCGCGCTGGCTTGACCTCGCCCATGGCGTCCGCCTGCTGGTCGAGCCGCTCACCACCGCCATCATGTTGGCCGCGCGCAGCGATCCGACCATCGTTGCGGCCGCTGGTAATACTGAAGACAGCACCTCCAACGACGACCTTGCGCGTATCGTAGCGAAGGCCGTGGCGCGCATCGTTGTGAAGGACTGGGAGGGCGTCGGAGACGAGGACGGCAAGCCCCTTCCTTTGACGCCTGAGGGGATCGACGCGCTTTTGGAGCTCTGGCCAATCTTCGAGGCCTTCCAGACCAAATACATCGCCGGTGCGCTTATTCTGGATGCGGAAAAAAACGCCTGACCGCTCTCGCCGACTGGGAATTCGGCGGGGGCGGTGAGTATTGCACGGCTTGCCCATCAGTGTGTGCGGAGTGCCCGCGCAGCCTGCATGCGCCATGCACCCTCGAGGGCTGGCAGATCTGGGACCTCGTCCAGCGGCTTGGCGGGCAAGTTCGCGTTGCAGGCGGGATGAGCGGTGGCGCTGTCCTTGGCTGGGACATGGCGGCTGCCCTTCAGCTTGGGGTGGCCCTCGGGCTCTCTCCTTTCATCATCGCGGAACTCCTGCCGCCGATCGAGGCGGTGATGGTGCGCAAGACAAACCAAGAGATTGAACACCACCATGGCTGAGAAACGTGTCTCCGTCCGGCTCTCGGCGACTGGCGGCCGCCAGGTGCGTGCCGAACTGGAAGGTGTCGGTGCGGCCGGGTCTCGCGGCATGGGTCGCCTCAGCCGCGAGCTGGACCAAGCCAATGCCCGCATGGCGGCCTTCGCGCGCCGGGCCCGGATCGCGGCGACGGCTGCTGCCACGGCACTCGCGGGTGCTGTCGTTGCGATGACCCGCTCGACGGTGGCTGCCGCCAATGAGATCGGCCAGCTATCTCAGGTTGCCAATGCCGCCCCGGAGGTGTTCCAGCGCTGGTCCGCGGCATCGGCCACCGTCGGCATAGAACAGGAAAAGCTCGCAGATATCCTGATGGATGTGAACGACCGCGTGGGGGATTTCCTGCAGACCGGCGGCGGGCCGATGGCGGACTTCTTTGAAAACATCGCACCACGCGTGGGTGTGACGGCAGACGAGTTCGCCCGCCTTTCGGGGCCGGAAGCGCTTCAACTCTATGTCTCAAGCCTTGAGAAGGCAGGCGTGAGCCAGCAGGAGATGACCTTCTATCTCGAGGCCATGGCGTCCGATACCACCCGGCTGATCCCGCTTCTGCAGAACGGTGGCGCCGAAATGACACGGCTTGGCGCGCAGGCGCAGGCACTCGGCGCGGTGCTTGATGCGGATGCCATCGCGGCCATGCGCCGCTCAGAACTGGCGCTGGTCAGCATTGGACAGGTGTTTACGGGCGTGCGCAACAGGATCGCTGTTGCTCTGGCGCCCACGCTTGAGGCTGCAGCCACTGCGTTTGTCGCGCTGGCCTCTGCCACCAGTCCGATCAGCCGGGCCTTTGATGCGGTCCTTTCCAACCTTGACCGGCTCGTGATCTATGCTGGAACCTTCGCCACCTTCCTGGCAGGACGCTGGGTGACCGCCATGGCTGCTGCCGCGCTCTCAGTTCGCGGGCTCGCCACCACGCTGGTGGTCCTGAAGGGCGCGCTGATCCGCACTGGGATCGGCGCGTTGATCGTTGGTGCGGGAGAGCTCGTGTACTGGTTCACGCGCCTCGCGTCCGGTGCCGGCGGTTTTGGTGAGGCGATGCGCCTTCTGAAGGATGTCGGTGTCGAGGTCTGGGACCGGATCAAGTTGGGCGCAGCGGCCGCAGGCGCCCGCGCCACGGCGATGTTTTACGATCTCAAGGCCGATGCTGCCACCGGCATGACGGGCGCGATTGAAAGTGTGGTCGCCTTTGGTAACACCACGGCGAATACGTTTGAGGGGGCACTACTCGCCGTCCGGGAAATCTGGTCCCGCCTGCCAGCCGTGATCGGGGATCTCGTTTACGCAGCGGCAAACCGCATGCTCGACGGGATTGAAGCGATGCTGAATGGCGCAATCGCCCGGATTGATGCCTTTACGGGGAAGATCCGCGACGCACTTGCAGCTGTGGGCATCGAGACGACCTTTGGCGAAATTGGCGAAATCAGTCTTGGTGATATCGAAAATCCTTTCGCGGGAGCTTCGGCGGATGCAGGGAGCGCTGCGGCAGACGCGTTCCGGCGTGCCTTCGCGGATAATCCACTCACGGCGCCTGATCTGGGCTTGGATGGGATCGCTGCAGACGCTCTAGTGACCGCCAATACTTATAGACAAGCCGCCACTGACCTAGCGGCTGGAGCCAGGGCTCCGCTGTCCTCCTGGGCTGCGCTGCGCGATGCTGTTGCGGGCACCGGCGAGGACGGCGCAGCCGCTCTTGATGACGCGACGGCTTCCGCGGACCGCCTGGCAGGCGCAATGGCCCAAGCCGGAGATGCCGTTACGGGTGGCGGCGGTGGCGGTGGAGCTGGTGGTGGCGCCGCTGACCAAATCATCACTGGCTGGCGCGCCGTCTCCGAAGCCCTGAATTCTTATGCCACGGACGCCCTGAACTGGGGCAAAGGTCTCGGCGAAACGCTGACCAGTGCCTTCTCTGGCGCCGAAACCGCCTTCCGCAGCTTTGTGGAAACTGGCAAGCTCGACTTCAAGGGGCTAGTGCGCTCAATCCTGGCGGATTTGGCCGTCTTGGCATTCAAGAATGCGGTGCTCGGACCCATTGCCAACGCGCTCTCAGGCGCTTTTGGCGGCGGCTCTGTTGCGGCAGCGGTCTCGCATGCTGGCGGTATGGTTGGGATCTCCGGTCATACACGCGCCGTGCCCGCAGCGGTCTTTGCGGGTGCGCCACGCATGCATGGCGGGGGCACTGTGGGGCCGGCTGGCTCCTGGGCCGGGCTCCGTCCTGACGAGGTGCCCACGATTTTGCAGCGGGGTGAACGGGTCTTGTCGCGCGCAGAGGTTGCGCGTGACACAGGCGGGAATGCCACCATTGCCGTCCACCTCAATGTGGATGCGCGCGGCGCGCAAATGGGCGTGGCCGAGCAGATCGCGGCGGTGATGCGCGGCGCACAGCCGGAATTTGAGCGCATTGCGGTGGCAGCCGTCGGCAATGCCATGCGGCGGGGACGCATGGCATGAGCGTGATCGTGGAACTGCCGCGAACGTGGGTTGTCGGCATTGAGCGGCGCTTGGTGACCGCCACCAGCCAGACGCAGTCGCCCTTTACCGGAACCACGGAGGTGCAGGATTGGGGTGGCGAATGGTGGGAATACGACATTGAGTTTGCCGCGCAATCCGGATCGCTGGCGCGCTCTGTGTCGGCCGCACTCACGGCCCTTGGCTCAGGACGGGGCCTGCTGCTGTTTGCTGATCCCTCCATTGAACCCAAGACCCTTGCGCAACCAGTCACGCTGGCGGCCTCCATCACAGGCGGCAATGTCGTCCTAACGCAGGGCTGGCCACCGGGGCTACCCGCTGTGGCTTCTGGCGACTTTCTCTCCATCGGCACGGCGCGCGATACACGGCTGCACCAGATCGCCTTTGATGTCACAGCGGATATCAATGGTTTGGCAACGCTGACGCTCTTTCCGGCAATACGCCGCGCGCTGCCCACCAACACCCCGTTGGAGGTGAACAGGCCGCAGGTTCTGCTGCGCCCCACGAGTGCGGTGCCAACCCGGATTGAGCGCGCTGCGCGTCACCGCTTCACCCTGTCAGCCCGCGAGGCGCTATGAGCCGCGATATGACACCTTCTGTGGCCGCGGCGCTCGATTGTGCTGAGCTGCAGCCTGCGATCTTTTTTGAAGGGGAATTCCCGTCGGGCATGGTGCGGATCTGGACCGGTCCGGGGCCGATGGATTGGGACGGCAAGACCTGGACGGGCGTTGGCGTGCTTCTTGGACTAGGCGCGCTTGAGGAAACCTCTGACGTGGTGGCCTCCGGCACGACGGTGTCGCTCTCGGGCGTGCCACTGGATCTGGTGGGTCTTGCGATCGATGAGGCGCGTCAGGGGCAGGCGGGGCGCATCTGGCTGGCGCTGCTCACAGAGGAGCGCAGAGTGATCGCTGATCCCGTGCAGGCCTTTACCGGCCGTCTTGATGTGCCGGAACTGCAAGAGGACGGGCAGAGCTGCCGGATCACGATCAGCTATGAAAGCCGGCTCATTGATCTGAGTGTGCCGCGGAACTGGCGCTACACCCAGAGAGTGTCCGATCTTCTGTGTAACTGCGGTTTGGTCCATGCTTCCTGAGAGGAGCAAGGACGATGACAATTTCCAAAGAA
>NZ_JBHUDD010000130.1:0-10148 GCF_042677865.1 Lacimonas salitolerans
CTACCCCCCGGGTGGGTCATTTTTAAATGATCACGATGGGTCAGTTTTGAATGCAGATTGACAGTCTTGCCGCTTGATGCGGCGTGATATGACGTAGCTGGCAGGCCAGGTCAGCAGCGTGCCTGCGATGGCGGCCCCGGCGATCGCGGGCCAGGAATACCAGCCCAGTACCAGAACCACGATGATCAGGGATCCGGTCACGACTGCGCCAACCGCGAGTGTTAGAAAAATGCTCAGACGATCCATTTGGGTCCTCCTTCTGATACCCGTATAACGCCCGAGCCGCCGAATTCGTTCCGAATCCGTGCCAATCTGCCCTTATGCGGTCGATGCAAGGGTCAGGGCCTCGGATTCGGGCAGGCTTGTCAGCATCTCGCGCAGGTCGGCTTCGGTGGGGGTGCCGCGTATCTCGTCGGTCCAGACCCGGAACACCTTGAGGTCATAGGTTCCGAACGAGGTGATCATCGCGCCATCGGCGGCGTCACGGCCACGCACCATCAGAACCCGGCCGATCTTTGGCGTGTTGTAGCGCGCATCGAACGTGTACCAGCGCCCGCCCAGATAGGCCTCGAACCAGGCGCAGAAGTCGCCGGGACCCGAGTAGGGCACGCCGATGTCACCCAGGTAACCGCTGGCATAGCGCGCGGGGATGTTCATGGCGCGGCACAGGGCGACCGCCAGATGCGCGAAATCGCGGCAGACGCCTGTCTTTTCGCGTTGCGCATCGCTGGCGGTCTTGGTCGGGCGACCAAAGCCGTAACCGAATGTCAGGTGGTTGTGGACGTGGTTGCAGATCGCCTGCACCAGCGCCCAGCCGGGCGGCGTGTCGCCGAAAAGCCGCAGCGCCTCGGCCGCCAGCGTGTCCGAGTCGCAGTACCGGCTGGCGGTCAGGAATTGCAGCGTGTCGGGCGGCAGATCGGCGACATCATGCTGAAGGGCGTTCCAGTTGTAGATGTCGGGCTGGCCATCATCCTCGACGATGCAGTCCGACCACAGCCGCAGGCGCCCCGGTGGCGCGGTCAGCCGGGTCCGCCGGTTGCCGAAGACATCGGTGAATACCTCGGTCGGCAAGGCGGGGTCGGTCTGAACCTCTGCCGGTCCGATCATCCGCCCTGCAAAGCTGGAGTGCGGGGACAGCGCAAGGATCAGCACTGTGTCCGTCTTACTTTCGACGACGATCTCGTGTCCTATGCGAATGAACATTGCCGTCCTTTCTGGCCTGCCATATGGTGCGGGCTTGCATTGTGCGCGCCCGGGTCCGTCAAATTGCGTTCAGGCGCCGCGATCCGTCACCCTGCACGATCAGGTAAAGGGGCAATCCCATCCGAACCCTGCGCATCCTTCATCGAACACGATACGCGTATGACCGCCCGGTCACGTTCGGCGAGCATCGTCTGATGATCCGCCCCCGCGACGGGCATGACATGCGTATTCTGGATTCCAGCCTGACCGTATCACCCCGTGCCGACGTGCACTGGGCCTTTGATACCTTTGGAAACTCCGTTGCGCTGCTTTCGTTCCACGACGAGGCGGATGAACTGGTGATCGAAAGCGGACTGCTGCTGCGCCGCTATGGCCTGGACGAGCCGATGGCCCGGATCAAGCGCTACGCGGGCGGCTACCCGGTAGAGTATGACAGGGATGAGCGTATCGACCTTGGCCCCTACATGCTGCCGGACCAGCCGCAGGACCAGCAGGCGGTGCAGGCGTGGATCGCGCAGACGCTGCCCGGACTGCCCGGCGGCAGCCTTCAGGTTCTCGACGCCCTCGGAACGGGCATTCACGGCGCATTCCGCTATGCCCGGCGCGAGGAGGAGGGCGTGCAGACGCCATCGCAAACCATCGCTCTGGGCTCCGGCACCTGCAGGGATTTCGCGCTGTTCCTGATGGAGGCCGCGCGCAATCTGGGGTTTGCCGCCCGGTTCGTCACCGGATACCTGCATGACGAGGTGGCCGGCGTCGACACCGGCGAGGACATGACCGGCGGCGGCGCGACCCATGCCTGGGCCGATATCTTCGTGCCCGGTGCCGGCTGGGTCGAGTTCGACCCGACCAACCGCATCTTTGCCAGCCGCAACCTGATCCGCGTCGCCACGACCCGCACGCCGTCGCAGGCCCTGCCGGTCAGCGGGACATTCGCGTCGCAGGGTGGCACCTTGCTTGGCCTTCAGGTATCGGTCGCCGTCACCAACGTGGACTGATGGACTGACGCGCGCGGGCTAACACGGGTTAGTCCGGGCCGGCCCCGGCTATGGCACCACGCCCTCACCGGCGGTCAGCCTGCGACGATCGGCACCCCAAACGAAAGACAGGCGATGTCTGACCCGATCTTCTTTGACACCTGGCTTGGACTGTTGCGCATTCCTGTCGTCGGCATCCTTGCCTATGCCACCCTGATCCTGATGCTGCGCATCTCGGGCAAGCGCACGCTGAGCAAGCTGAACGCCTTTGACCTGCTGGTGACGGTCGCGCTGGGGTCGACCCTTGCCACAGTCCTTCTCAACAAGTCCGTGCCGCTGGCCGAAGGCATCCTTGCGCTGGCGCTGCTGATCGGTCTGCAATTCGCCATCACATGGGCGTCGATCCGGTCCGACCGCTTTCAGAACCTGATCAAGTCCGAGCCAACGCTTCTGGTGCACAACGGCCGCTATCTTGACGCGGCCCTGCGCCAGCAACGCATCACGCGCGAAGAGATTGGCGCTGCGCTGCGACAGACCGGGCGCAGCGACATCGACGAGGTGATCTCCGTCGTGCTGGAAACCGACGGTTCGATGACCGTCCTGCCCAGGTCCTGACCGTCATGGCGCAACGGGAAAACCGCTCGCCAAAGGCATGTCATCGGGCCATAGTCTGATCATATGGACTCTGTGCAGCGAACCATCCGACTGCTTTACAACGGCCACAGCCAATCGGCGCAGCGGTTTCGCTATGCGCTGGTCACCTTTGACGCGGCGACCATCCTGTATTTCATCATCAGCGCCGCGTTCGAGCAAACGACGCTGATCTGGGCGCTCGATACCGTGCTTGGCGTCCTGATCCTTTGCGATCTGGTGGCGCGTTTCTGGATTTCGGAAAACCGCCGCCAAGAATGCCTGAAACTCTACACGATCGCCGATCTTCTGGTCGTGGCCTCGCTGCTTCTGGCGCCGATCTTTACCGATGATCTGGCCTTCCTGCGCATCTTGCGCGGCTTGCGGCTGATCCATTCCTATCACCTGATCCGCGACCTGCGCCGCGACAGCCGTTTCTTTCGCCTGCACGAGGACGCGATCCTTGCCGCCGTCAACCTGTTCGTCTTTGTCTTCGTGATGACATCGCTGGTGTTCGTCGTGGCGTTTGACGATACCGCAGGGCCGGCTGGCTATATCGATGCGCTCTACTTTACCGTGGCGACGCTGACGACGACGGGCTTTGGTGACATCACCATGACCACGCCGGGGGGCAGGCTGCTTGCGGTGTTCATCATGGTGGTGGGCGTCGCGCTGTTCGTGCAACTGGCGCGGGCGATCTTTCAGCCCTCAAAGATCCGGCACAAATGCCCTGAATGCGGCTTGAACCGCCACGACCCCGACGCGATCCACTGCAAGCATTGCGGTGAAACGCTGAAGATCGAGACCGAAGGCAGCAACGGGGCTTGAAAAAGCGGCCGCACCCGTCGCGGCACTTGCACAAACGCATCACCCTGCGGGAACGACGCCGACCGCTCGGGGTTGTGGATCTGTCACGACATGATCCGCACACGAGGTTTGGATGCAGCACGACCCCACTCTACCCCTGCCGGTGCAGGCCCGTTCGCGGTTTTCCGCGTGGCGCATCTGTGCGGTTGCCATCGGGGGGAGTGGGATCGTTCTCGTGCCGGCCTTGACCCTTGTGGTGGCGGCGCTGACGATCCTTGTTCAGACGGTCCTGATCGTCATCTGCAACCTGCCAGCGGTGCGTCGGACAGGCACGGCGCTGCGCGATGATGAAACGCCCGGTCACGCATCCGCGCCGGTGCTGTCCATCCATATCGCCGCGCGCAACGAGCCGCCCGCTGTCCTGATCGCGACTCTTGAAAGCCTGCGCCGGCAGACCGATGCGCCCGAACATGAAGTCATCGTGATGATCAACAACACCCCCTGTGCTGAACTGTGGCAGCCGGTCGAACGCTGGTGCCACAAGGCCGGACGGCAGTTTCGGCTGGTCAGGCGCGACCGCGTCACAGGGGCCAAAGCCGGGGCGCTGAACATCGCGCTGCGCCAGACACGGCCGACGGCCAGCCATGTCGTCGTGCTGGATGCCGATTATCAGGTCGTGCCGGGGTTCCTGTCGGTGATCGCGGCCGAGCTGCGCAGGACCGGCGCGGATTTTGTGCAGTTTCCGCAGGCCTATCGCCACCTGTCGCCACGCACCCAGGGCCTGTCGTTCGAGCTGGCCGAGTATTTCAACCGCCACGCGCGCGCCGCCAACCGGGCCGACGCGATGCTGCTGACCGGCACGTTGAGCGTGATCCGCCGGGATGCGCTGGCCACGGTCGGTGGCTGGCCAAGCCAAAGCTGCACCGAAGACGCCGAACTGGGCACCAAGCTGATCGCCGCAGGCTATCGCGGCGTGTTCATCGACCGGGTGGTCGGGCGCGGGCTGATGCCGCTGGACCTGCGCAACCTGCACGGCCAGCGACAGCGGTGGGCCGCAGGCAATGCGCGCGTTCTGGCCGGTGCGCTGCGCGGCTGGCTTGGGCCGGGGCGCGACGCCGGGGCAGGGCCGTTGCAGCGCATGCTTGTGGTGGCCCAGCTTGCGGCATGGCTGAACCTTGGGGCGGTCGCGGTCGTGACCCTGCTGGCCGCTGTGGTTCAGGCCGGGTTTGGCCGTGCGACCGGCCTTGGCACAGCGATCCCTGATACCACGATACTTCTGTCCTTCGCGACGATGGGGCTGATCCTGGGCGCGACGGCCTGGCCGATCCTGCGTGCCATGCTGCCCGAAGTGCCGGTGTCCGTGCGCATGCAGGCGCTGGCGTCGCGGCTGTCGATGCTCCCGATCTCGGCCTGCGCCACGATCGAGGGATTGCAGAGCAAGCGGCAGGCGTTCCGCGTCACGGCCAAGGTTCAGCCGACCGCGCACGCGGCGCAAATCACCTCGATCCTGTCGGTCACCGCGACCCTTGGTCTTGCGCTGGTCCTTGTGGCGGTCCTGTCGACCGATCCGGTCGTGGCCGCAGCGGGCCTGCTGCTGCTGCTGCCGCCGGCCGGGGCATGGGCGATCCGCAAACCGCTGTCGCGATACGCGGCAGATGTGTCCGAGCGGGAGGGCTGAGATGGACCTGCCCGTCTGCATCGTGATCCCCACCTTCAACCGCGCGCACAGCATCGGTGCTGCGGTCAAGGCGGCATTGTCGCAGTCGCACACGGACGTGCGGGTGCTGGTCATCGACGATGCGTCAACCGATGCTACCGCAACGGTGCTGGCGACGTTCCGTGACGACCCGCGGCTCTGCTGCATCCGGCTTGCCACCAACGTCGGCACCGCGGGCGCCAAGAACCTGGGCATCCTGCTGGCAGGCGAGCGCGCGGTCACGTTTCACGATTCCGATGACATCCCCCACCGCGACAAGGTGCTGTGCCAGTCCCGCGCGCTGAACATCCGCGACATCCCGGCCGATCCCTGCCTGAACTGGGCGCTGGCCGGGCAGGAACCGGGCAGCCCGCTGACCGTGGGCGCGGTGCTGATCCATCACGCGCTGGTTCTGCCCGATGGCCGGCAGGTGGAGATCCGGCGCCAGATTTCCCTGATCGACGACGTGTTTCCCAACCTTCAGGTCGGCTCGACCATTCCGGGCGACTGGACCCATGTCAACTCGGGCCTGTTTCACCCCGATGTGTTCCGGCGTCTGGGCGGCTTTGCCGAATGCATCGAAGAGGACCGCGAGTTTCGCAACCGCCTGATCCTGTCGGGCGAGGTGATCCGGGTGATCGACGACATCCTGCTGACCAAGATCGAGACGGCGGATTCCCTGACGCAATCGGCCGCCACCGATTATTCCAGTGTGCGCCGCATTGCCGACCGGCGGCGGGTCTGGGCCAAGGTTGAGCACTGGCTGGCCACCCGCGAGGTCGCGCCCGAGCCGATCCACCTGCCGGACCTTGCGGTCGCGGATGTGTCGCGGATGGGTCTGCTGCACCGCTCGGGCGCGATGAGCACCGAAGGAACGCAGGCGCGGCTGACCCGTCTGTTTGCCGATGATCACAGGCAGAGCGCGTGATGGGCCGGGCCGCGTTGCGCATCATCGATCCCTGCGCCCCGCGCGCCTACGCCGACCCGGACAGCCTGCACCGTCTGGGCGGCACCGAGGCGACGGTGCTGCGCATCGCGCGCGTCCTGACCGACGAATACGAGGTTTCGGTCGAACAGTCCGCGCGCGACACGACCGAAGCGGTGGGCGATGTGCGCTTTGCGCCGATGCGCCTTGGCCGGACCTATGGTGGAACGATCCTTGTGATCAATTCGTGGAAGGCTGCGTTGATCTGTCGCCGCCACAATCCGCAGGCGCGCATTCTTGTCTGGCAGCATGTCGAGCCGGGGCAGAACCTGCGCGCGCTGGCAGGCGTGATGGCGGCGGCGCAGATCGGGATCGTGGCGGTGTCCGAAACGTTTGCAGCGCAGTTGCGGCGCTTTGCGGGGGCGGCAAAGCTGCCGGTCTTTGCCATTGCCAACCCGATTGCCGATGATCTGCACCCCGATGCCACGCCGCGCGATCGCGACCTGCTGTTCTTTGCCAGCGCGCCGCACAAGGGGCTGGATCAGGTGCTTGCCGCCTTTGCGACCCTGCGCGCGACTGTACCGGCCCTGCGGCTGGAGGTCGCCGATCCCGGCTATCTGGACTGGGACTGCGGCGCGATGCCGGAGGGTGTCACGGTGCTGGGCACGCTGCCCCACGCGGCGGTGATCGCCAGGATGCGGCAGGCGCTGTGCGTGTTCTACCCGCAGACGAGCTTTGCCGAAACCTTTGGTCTGGTCATCGCCGAGGCCAATGCCGTCGGCTGCCCGGTGCTGGTGCATCGCGGTCTGGGTGCGAATGACGAGGTTGCCTCGGACGCCAGCCAATGCATCGACGCCACCGACCCGCAGATGATCGCGGCGCGCATCGCCGCATGGCGTCAGTCACCGCCCGCCATCACGGGAAATCCGCGGTTCCGCCAGTCGGCTGTGGTGCAGGACTGGCGGCATTTCTTGGGCGCCGCGCGGCGCGTCCGCAGGTCTGCCCGCTCGAAAGGCGTGTCTCATGTCGCGTGACCGGGTGCCTGGAACGATCTGTGACCGGCCCCTTGCGGTCAGGTGTGCCAGCCTGCGTCTGGGTCCGGCCGCCGATTGGGACGCCGCCATCGTCATCCCCGCGAAGGATGAGGAACGGCGCTTGCCCGCCAGCCTGAACGCGGTTGGCGCGGCCATTCGTGCAGCCAAGGATGTAAAGGTTGGTATCGTTGTGGTGGTGAACAACACCCGTGACAGCACCGCCTTGCGCGCGTTCGAGTGGGCGGCGGATCAATCCGACGTGCCCTTTGTGCTGATCGACTGCGCCTTTTCCCGGGCTGGGGGCGGTGTGGGGGCTGCACGTCGCCTTGGTCTGGATCTGGCCTGCCGCTACCTGACCGCACAAGGCGCGCTGCTGACAACGGATGCCGATACCGCCGTGCGTGCCGACTGGGTTGTTCGCAACCTTGCCGAACTGCAGCGGGCCGATCTGATCTGCGGCACCGTTCTTGGGCTGCCGGACGAGGCTTGCGCCTTGCCCGCCGCAATCGCCTCCCATGGCAGCGCCGAGTGGGAGTATCTGCAAGCCTCGCTGGCCTTGGTGGCGCGGCTTGACCCGCAGTCGCATGATCCCGCACCGGCGCATCACAACGCCGCAGGGGCCAGCATGGCGGTGTCACGCCGGGTGTATCGCGCGGTGGGGGGATTGCCGGTGCTGCGCACCGGCGAGGATCGTGCCCTTGCCGAGCGCATCGCGGCGCATGATTTTCGCGTTCGCTATTCCGCCGATACCATTGTCGAGACGTCATGCCGGATGACCGGGCGCGCCGAGGGCGGGATGGCGGCCGCGTTGCGCGCCCGTGCGTGCGACTCCGATCCGCATGTCGATGAATGGCTGGAAGCGCCGGAAACGCTGGCCCTGCGTCACGGGTTGCGCGGACGGCTGCGCGCGGTCTGGCCCGATCAGCCCGCCCTGCATGCCGCGTTGATCGCGGATCTTGGCCGGTCGCGCGCCGACAGGATCATGGAGCGTTCGCCCGGTCCGCATTTCGGCGCGTTCTTTGCGACGGTCGAGCAGTTTGCCCCCCGGCTTGCCCGCCATCGGCTGCGGTTCAGCGACTGCCGCCGGGACCTGCCGCAGCTGATGGCGCTGCTGGCACGCACGGAAACTGCGACACAGGGTGATCTGCCAGCTGCCCCCAGCACCCACCGAAAGGCGGCCCGCGATGAACCTGCTTACTGACCCAGCCGTGCGCGACACCCAAGCTGCGGTGCTGCGCGGGATACGCGGCCGCGCCGGGGCCACCGACCGGGGCGAGACCGGATTGGCCCCGGATCTGGACGCGCTTTACGGCGCGGGCATCCTTGCCGCCGTGGTGGCCCATACCGGGCTGGGCGGCGACACGGGCGCGGGCGTGCACCTGCTGCGCCGGATCGGGCGGGCCAGCCTGTCGGTCGGGCGGATCGTCGAAGGCCACGCAAACGCGCTGCGTCTGATCCAGCTTTATGCCACGCCCGAACAGCAGTCAGAGTTCCGGTCGATCGCCGCGCAGGGCGAAATCTTTGGCGTCTGGGGCGCCGAGGGGCGCGACCCGGTGACGTTCGAGGCCACCAGCGACACAGGCGGCGTGCTGACCGGGGCCAAGATGTTCTGCTCGGGGCTTGGGCTGCTGTCGGTGGCGGTGGTGCCGGTCAAGACCGACGCCGGGCCGCTGCTGGTGCTGGCCCGGGTGGATGACCCCGCGCGCGCCGATGCCTCGGTCTGGGATGTCAGCGGGATGCGCGCCACCGCATCGGGCCGGTACGATCTGACAGGCGTCGAGGCCGATATTCTGGGCCGCCCCGGCGATTTCCAGCGCGAGCCGCATTTCGAGGGGGGCATCTGGCGTTATTGCGCGCTGCACTGTGGCGGGTTGGAGGCGCTGGCCGAATGTGTACGCCAGCATCTTCTGGCGCGCGGCCAGACCAACCAGCCGCAACAGGCCGAAAGGCTGACGCAGATGATCCTGCTGGCACAGACCGCACGCCTGTGGGTCGAGGCCTCCAGCGACGCAATCGAGCGGGCCGCGATCACTGGCGGCGATGCCGTGCCTGCCGCTGTCAGCCTGGGTCTGCTGGCGCGACAGGCGGTCGAGACTGCCTGCCAGTCCGGCATTGCCCTGACTGAACGGTGCATGGGGACCGCCGCCTTCATCGCGTCCTCGGACGCGGACCGCATCCGCCGCGATCTGGGGTTCTTCCTGCGGCAGGCCAATCTGGACGGAAAGTTGCAGCAGGCCGCCCATTCCCTGCTGGCCGACCCCGCCCCGGTGGGAGAGATGTGGTGACATCACCGGTGTTGCAGGCTGCTGCCGCTGCCCCCGGCGTGACAATCCATACGCTATCGAATGGCGGTGATGTTCTGGTGCTGGCCCCGCATCCCGATGACGAAACACTGGGCTGCGGTGCGGCCATCGCGGCGCTGACCGATATGGGTCGGCGCGCGCAGGTGGTTGTTGTGACGGACGGGGGCCAGTCGCACCCGGCATCGCTCAGCCATCCGCCCGACACGCTGCGCCAGCTGCGCGCGGCCGAGGTGACGCGGGCAGTCGATATCCTGACCGACGGGCGCGGGCCCGCACCCGTCCTGCTGGGCTACCCGGACGGTGACGCGCCCGAAGGGGATGACGCGGTCGCGCGCATCCACGCTTTCATGACCCCGGCGACGGCCTCGGTCTGGGTGACATGGGGCGGTGATCCGCACCACGATCATCAACGCACGGCGCGGCTGGCAGCACGGTTGGCCGAAAAACTTTTCCATGCGCTGCTATGGATCAGTCCACGCAAGCAAAGAACGCCTAGTACTACAGTTGCGGATATTGGAGATCTCTGATTCAACTCTATTCGAGGGAATGGGAGGGTTGGGTCATGACTGTATC
>NZ_JBHUDD010000131.1:0-10754 GCF_042677865.1 Lacimonas salitolerans
CAAGCAAATGACCGGAAACCAAACCACCCACACAAACCGCGAAATAGCCGATTATGATCAAGCAAATAAAATGCTGTATGTTGTTGACCGTGGATTTCTTATATGGTTGGGAACTCAAAACATTAATGAGTTGCTCTACGAATTGGGGTTGCCAGAACAGTAGGATTGAGGAGATTTCAAATCTCACTCCACCTCCCCAACCCAACCCCCTATGATCCCGCACAGAATCACATCCACAGGGGGCTTTCATGCTTGAACTCGATCACATCGCCGTTGCGGCCAATTCGCTGGACGAGGGGCGCGCCTATGTCGAACAGACGCTGGGCATCACCCTGGCCCCCGGCGGGCTGCATCCGCTGATGGGCACGCACAACCTGCTGGTCGGGCTTGAGGATGGTCTGTATTTCGAGGTGATCGCCATCGACCCTGCGGCGCCTGCGCCTGACCGTCCGCGCTGGTTCGATCTGGACAATTTCTCAGGCGCGCCGCGCCTGACCAACTGGGTCTGCCGCACGCCCGACATCACCTCGGCGCTGGCGCAGATGCCCGATGCCGGCACCGCGCTGGACATCACCCGCGGCGATCTGCGCTGGTTCATGGCGGTGCCCGACGATGGCTGCCTGCCGTTCGACAACATCCACCCGGCGGTGATGCAATGGCAGGGCGATGCCCATCCCGCGCCATGCCTGCCGCAATCGGGCGCGCGTCTGACCGCGCTGCGCGTGTTCCATCCGCAGGCCGATGCCCTGCGCGACCGTCTGGCCCCGCATATGCCCGACGCGCGCGTCAGCTATCACACCGCCGACGCCGCAGCACTTGAGGCGGTGTTCGACACGCCCCACGGCGAAAGGGTGCTGCGGTGACGGTACGGCCCGCGACGGCGCAGGACGCGCCCGGCGTTGCCGAGATCTGGAACGCGGTGATCCGCGACACGGCGGTCACGTTCACCACGCTGGAAAAGACCGTGCCGGGCCTGCGGGCCGACATCGCCGCGCGCGGGGGCGGCTTCGTGGTGGCCGAAGAGGGCGGGCAGGTGCTGGGCTTTGCCACCTGCTTTCCGTTCCGCGGCGGCCCCGGCTATGCCCGCACGCTGGAACATTCCATCCTGCTGGCCCCCGCCGGGCAGGGCCGGGGTCTGGGCCGCGCCCTGATGACGCAGCTGTGCGATCACGCACGAGGGCAGGGGGCGCACAGCCTGTGGGCCGGGGTCAGCGGCGAGAACCCGGCAGGCCTTGAATTTCATGCGCGTATCGGCTTTGCCGAGGTCGCCCGCCTGCGCGAGGTAGGGTTCAAGTTCGGGCGCTGGATGGACCTTGTGCTGATGCAGAAATTTCTGTGAAATCGCCCTGAAACCGCACTGACAGTCGGCCCGCCACAGGGTAGTCTGCGGCCATGTCGATCTGGACCCGCATATCCGATGCCCTGTCTGCCCTTGCCAGTGGCGAGCCGCTGTCGGCGGTGTTCGACCGGCTGCGCACGCGGCCCGAACGCTCGGTCGCGTTCACCATCGCGGTGATCGCGCTGGGGGCCAAGATGGCCAAGGCCGACGGGCAGGTGACCCGCGACGAGGTGACGGCGTTCCGCGAGGTGTTCCGCATCGCCCCCGAGGACGAGGCGCAGGCCGCCCGCGTGTTCAACCTGGCGCGGCAGGACGTGGCGGGGTTTGAATCCTATGCCGCCAAGATTAAGGCGATGTTCGATCAGACCGACGGCCCGATCTGCGACCTGATGGAGGGGCTGTTTCACATCGCCATCGCCGACGGTCACTATCACCCGGCCGAGGATGCGTTTCTGGAACGGGTGGCGGCAATTCTGGGCCTGCCCGAGCGTGACTTCCGCAGCCTGCGCGCGCGCTTCGTGCCCGATGCACTGCCCGATCCGCATACGGTGCTGGGCGTCAGCCCCGACACGCCACTGCCCGAGATTCGCCGGGCGTGGAAGCAGATGGTGCGCGAAAACCACCCCGATGCGCTGATCGCGCGGGGCCTGCCGGACGAGGCGGTGAAGATGGCCGAGCGGCGCATGCATGACATCAACCGCGCCTGGGAGGAGATTGCCAAGGGGCAGGCCGCCTGATGCGGATCGCCACCTATAACGTCGAATGGTTCAACGCGCTGTTCGACGATCAGGGCAATCTTCTGGACGATGACGGCTGGTCAGGGCGTCAGGATGTGCGCCGCACCGATCAGCTGGCCGCGCTGGGGATCGTGTTCACCGCGCTGAATGCCGATGCGGTGATGGTGATCGAGGCGCCGGATCACAACGGCAGGCGCGCCACCGTGCCCGCGCTGGAAAATTTCGCCCGTGCCTTCGGATTGCGCGCACATCGGGCGACCTTGGGCTTTGCCAATGACACGCAGCAGGAAATCGCCCTGCTGTATGATCCCGACACGCTGACGGTTGCGCATGACCCGCAGGGCGAACCGACCGGCAAGAAGGGCGATGCCGGCTGCCCCAGGTTTGACGGCGTGTTCCGGATCGATCTGGATGTCGACGCGACCGAGGATCTGGTGCGGTTTTCCAAGCCACCGCTGGAATTGTCGGTTCAAACCGCGTCGGGGCGCAGCCTGCGGATGATCGGTGCGCATCTGAAATCCAAGGCCCCGCATGGCGCACGCGACCGCGACACGGCGATGCGCATCGCCATCGCCAACCGGCGCAAGCAGCTGGCACAGGCGATCTGGCTGCGCCGCCGCGTGGAGGCGCACCTGACGCAGGCCGAGCCGCTGATCCTGCTGGGCGATCTGAACGACGGACCGGGGCTGGATGAATATGAGCACCTGTTCGGGCGCTCGTCGGTGGAAATCGTGATGGGCGAGGACGGACCGCACGGCCTGTATGATCCGCACGCGCGGCAGGCCCTGCGCAGCCGCCTGATGGCCATGCCGACCACGGCGCGGTTCTACCTGCCGCATGAAAACAGGTATATTCAGGCGCTTCTGGATTACATCATGATTTCAGAGGATCTGCGCGAATTGTCGCCGCGCTGGCGCATCTGGCATCCGTTCGATGATCCGGTGTGCTGGAAGACACCTGAACTGCGCGATGCGCTGATTTCCGCCTCGGATCATTTTCCGGTGACGCTGGATATCGGTTTGTGACTCAAAATCGGCGGCCCGGTCGCCTATATTGACATCATGAAACGCATCATCGCCATCGCGCTTGTCGCTGCCCTGCCCACCTTTGCCGCCGCGCAAGAGGAGGAGGGTGACGGGTTTTCCCTGATGGAGGAAGGCGCAAAGCTGTTCCTGCGCGGCATGATGGACGAGGCGGAACCGGCACTTGAGCAGTTGCAGCGGCTGATGCAGGACATGCAGCCCGCCATGCGCGAGTTCGTACAGGAAATGGGCCCGGCGTTGAATGATCTGCTGGGCAAGGTCGACGATCTTTCGAACTATCACGCGCCCGAGATGCTGCCCAACGGCGATATCATAATGCGCCGCAAGGTGCCGATGTCGCCTGAACCGGATGAGGGTGAAGAGATCGATCTGTAGGACTGCGGACCGTCCACGGCGCAGCCCCCCGCCCCCGGCCTTTGTCCGGCAGGGGGTAGTTCAGGCTTTCGATCTGGTGCGGCGCATCTTGACCTTCGACTGCGCGCCAAGCGTGGTCGCCAGCGAGTTGAACCGCGACTCGGCCACCTCGCCGAACAGCGGCTCGGCCTCGGGCGAGAGCCACAGCTCCAGTTCCTTTTTCTTGGGAAACCAGCGCATTTCGCCCAAGGGGGCGCCTTGCAGCCACAGCATCGCGGCAAAACGCATCGCCTTGCCCAGCACTTCGGCCTGATGGGCGTCCTTTTCCTCGATCAGGTCCAGGACAGCGTCAAACCGGGTGCCTTCGCGCTTGTTGGTGTAGCGGTGCATCAGCGCCAGTCCCAGAAACACGCGTTCGGCATGTTTTAGCCCGCCAAGGTTGGCACGGGTGGCATTGTCAAAGCAGACTTCGGCGCGATAATCGGGATGCGCGCGCCAGGAAACGTCATGCAGCAGGCAGGCGGCGCGGATCAGGCGTTTTCGGTCATCCGTGCTGCCCGAGAACAGCGGCAGGATGAACTGGTACAACTGGCGGCCAAAGCCGGGCAGGCGGGCATCCTTGGCTTCGGCAAAGCGGCAGGCCTCGATCAGCGGATCACGGTCGCGCAATTCCTGCGGCATCTGTTCGTACAGCATGCCCTCGCGGATGCCATAGCTGCTGATGGCGATGTCGCGCGGGCCGAAGGTGCGGACCACCTCGCGCAGCACCTCGGCGGCCAGTGGCACCAGCGACATCCGGCTGGAGGACACGCCCGCGCGGTTGCGCAGCTCGTCCGGGTCCTGCTTTTCGATGTATTTCAGCGTGTCGCGCACCGATTTGCGGCTCATCCGGTATTCGTGCAGCACGTGCAGGGGATAGCCCAGCCGCTCCATGTCGATACGGGCGATCGCGCGCCACGATCCGCCGACCAGAAACAGCCGGTTGTTCTGTGGCCCCATCTTTGCGGCGATGCTGTCCAGCGCGTCGCGGATATACTTGCGCCGGGCCTCCTTGCCGCCCTTGAGCGTGGCCAGTTTCAGCGGCCCCAGGGCGGATGTTTCGCGCCGGCCCACGACGCCGCCGTTGATCTCGGCCAGTTCCATGGAGGAGCCGCCGATGTCACAGACCAGCCCATACGCGCCCGGCCAGCCCAGCAGCACGCCCTGTGCGGACAGGCGCGCCTCTTCCTCGCCGTCGATGACATGCAGGGTCAGCCCGGTGTCGCGCAGCACCTGCGCGCAGAACTCCGGCCCGTCCTCGGCGTCGCGCACGGCGGCGGTGGCCACGGCGGTCAGCGGGGTGATGCCCATGCCGGTTGCCAGGCTCTGGAACCGGCGCAGCGCCGACAGCGCGCGGGTGCGCCCTGTGGGCGACAGGCGGCCGGTCTTGCCCATGCCTTCGCCAAGGCCGCACATGATCTTTTCGTTGTAGAAATAGGCCGGGCTGCGCGCGGCCCCGTCGAACACGACCAGCCGGACCGAGTTCGACCCCACATCGACCACTCCGACACGGGCCAGCGCGCGGGCCTGCGGGTCGTTGAAGAGCGGTCTGCCGAACGGCCCCCAATCTGCGGGTGCCGTGCCGGGTTGCTCGGTCATGTCAACGCTCCGTTCAACGCTGGGTGCGGTTTTGGCCGTTATGGCCGGGTGCGCGCCGAGGGTCAACGCCCCGCCGCCCGATCTGCCGCAGGGGCAGCCCGGCCAGCCGGCAGGTCAGTCCTCGGTATGGGTCAGCTTGGGCACGTCCTTGGCCCCTGCCGATCCGCGTCCCGACAGCGACGGGTTTTCCATGAAGAACCGATGCGTGTTGAAGGCGAACTTGCCCTCGGACAGCTGCGCGCGTTCGAACTTGCCATCGGGCGACATCACCCAGGTCTGCGCCACATCGGCCAGGTTGGCGGCCATGATCTGGCTGACGATCTGGGCCTTGACGGTCGGGTTCTCGATATCGACCAGCGTTTCGACCCGGCGGTTCAGGTTGCGGCCCATCCAGTCGGCGGACGAGATATAGACCTTGGCCTGCTTGCTGGGCAGGCCGTGGCCATTGCCGAAACAGGCGATGCGCGAATGTTCCAGAAACCGGCCGATGATGGATTTCACGCGGATGGTTTCGGACAGGCCCTTGATGCCCGGGCGCAAGCCGCAGATGCCGCGGATGATGCAGTCGATCCGCACGCCCGCGCGGCTGGCGTCGTACAGCGCGTCGATCATGTCGGGCTCGATCAGCGAGTTCATCTTGATCCAGATCTGCGCTGGTCGCCCGGCGCGGGCATGCTCGGCCTCCTTGCCGATCATCTCGATCATCTTGGGTTTCAGGCTGTGAGGGCTGATCGACAGGTTCTCCAGCCCTTCGGGCATGGCATAGCCCGACAGGTAGTTGAACACCTTGGTGGCGTCGCGCCCCAGCGCCGCATCACAGGTAAAGAACGACAGGTCGGTATAGATCTTGGCGGTGATCGGGTGGTAATTGCCCGTGCCGTAATGGGTGTAGGTCACCAGCTTGTCGCCCTCGCGGCGGACAACGGTGCTGATCTTGGCATGGGTTTTCCAGTCGACAAAGCCATAGACCACATGCGCGCCCGCGCGCTCCAGCCGCCGCGACTGCCGGATGTTGGCGGCCTCGTCAAAGCGCGCCTTGAGTTCGACCAGCGCGGTGACCGATTTGCCATCCTCGGCAGCCTCGCACAGCGCCTCGACGATGGGCGAGTTGCGCGAGGTGCGATACAACGTCTGCTTGATTGCCACCACATCGGGATCGCGCGCGGCCTGTTGCAGGAACCGCACCACCATGTCGAAAGTCTCGTAGGGGTGATGCAGCAGCATGTCCTTTTGACGGATCGCGGCGAACATGTCGCCGCCGTGGTCCTGCACCCGTTCCGGCACGCGCGGCGTGAACGGCGGCCACAGCAGGTCGGGTCGGGCGTCGATGACCAGTTCTTTGACATCGGCGATGCCGATCATGCCATCCACCTCGATCACCTCGTCGGGGGTGACGTGCAGCTCTTCCATGATCACGGCCTTCAGCGACGCAGGCGCACCGGCGCTGATCTTCATGCGCACCACCTCGCCGCGACGGCGACGTTTCAGGGCGGTTTCGAACTCGCGCACCAGGTCCTCGGCCTCTTCCTCGACCTCCAGATCGCTGTCGCGCAGAACGCGAAACGCGCAATGGTCCTTGAGCGTGTAGCCCGGAAACAGGCTGTCGAGATGCAGGATCAGCAACTCCTCAAGCGGCAGAAAGCGGTGCGCGCCCTGCGCGTCGGGCGGCAGGGCCACGAAACGGTCGATCTGGTGCGGGATCGGCAGCAGCGCCTGCAAGGGGCGGCGGTCGGCCTTGCGTTGCAGGTGCAGCGCCAGGCTGAAGCCGGTGTTGGGGATGAACGGAAACGGGTGCGCCGGGTCGATCGCCAGCGGCGACAAGACCGGAAAGACGTTGTTGAGGAATTGTTCGCGCAGGAAATCGCGATCATCCTCGGCCAGGCTGTTTTTGTCCAGCATGGTGATGTTCTCGGCGGCCATTTCCGTGCGCAGGGTGTTGAACACCCTTTGCTGCGCCTTCATCAGGTTGCGCGCGTCCTCGTTTATCAGCACAAGCTGTTCGGCCGGCGTCAGCCCGTCAGCGGCGGGCGTGGTGTTGCCCGCCTGCGCCAGCTCACGCAGGCCCGCGACACGCACGGTGTAGAATTCGTCAAGGTTCGTGGCCGAGATCGACAGGAAGCGCAGCCGTTCCAGCAGCGGCACGCGCGGGTTCTCGGCCTCTTCCAGCACGCGCCAGTTGAAACCCAGCCAGCTGAGTTCGCGATTGAAAAAGCGCCCCGGCCCGGTCTGGTCCAGATCCGGCATCTCGATGGCGGGCGTAAGCGGGGCGTGAAGAAAATCGGCTGTATCCATGGTGGCTTAATCGGCGCTTTCTGTAACAACGTGGTGACGGTGCGGTAACGGTGGCGCGGTCTTTTTGCAGACCGTCAGCCTGAGCCTATACGCCGGATTTGTCCAGAAGGTCCGGCTGTGACCAATCGGCCAGAACCTCACGCGCCAGCCCACGGTTGAGCGGACGGCCCTGCGCCAGCGCGCGGTCGTCCATTTCGGCCACAACGTCGCGCGCGGCCTGAAAGCTGCGGGTCATCCAGCGCACCAGATAGGGCAGGGTGTCGGGCGTGGGAACCAGTTGGCGATCGGCAAACAGCTTCATCAGCACCGCGCCCAGCAACTCGTCATCGGGTTCGGCAAGGCTGACCGCCGGTGTGCCCTGCATGCGGCTGGCCAGATCGGGCAGGGTCAGGCCCCAGTGTCGCGGTGCCGTGGGGGCGGTGATCAGCAGGCTGTGCCCTTCGGCCAGGCACAGGTTGTGCAGGTGAAACAGCGCATCCTGGGCCGCCGGGTCTCGGGCAATTTCATGCGCATCCTCGACCGCGATGCTGCTCGTCGCCAGCGCCGGAATGTCGGCCCCGGCCAAGCCCTGCGCCGCCACGATGGCCGCGTCGCTGGCTGCGGCCCAGACATGGGCCAGATGGGTCTTGCCCGACGCCGTGGGCCCCGTCAGCAACAGTTTGCGCCCCGGCCAGTCCCGCCAGTTGTCGATCAGCGCCACCGCCATCGCATTGGCGGGGGAGACGAAAAAGTCGCTGCGTCCCCGCGCGATGCGGACCGGCAGGTCAAAACCAAGCTGGCGCTCCATCAGTCCACCGGCTCGTCCGTCACGCCGCGGTACAGGCGGCTGTCCTTGTAGTTGGCGATGACAAAGCGGATGATCACGCCGATGGCCGCCGCCACGGGCACCGCGACCAGCATTCCGACAAAGCCGAACAGCGTGCCGAAGACCGACAGCGCAAAGAGCAGCCAGACCGGATGCAGCCCCACCGAATTGCCCACCAGCTTGGGGGTCAGGATGTTGCCCTCGACCATCTGGCCGCTGACGAAAATTGCCGCGATCAGGCCCAGCGACACCCAGTCGCCCCAGAACTGGAACAGCCCCAGCCCGATCGCCAGCGCCCCGCCCACCAGCGCGCCGACGTAGGGTATGAAGGTGACCAGCCCGGCGACAAAGCCCACCACAAGGCCGAATTGCAACCCCACCGCCATCAGCGCCACGGCATAGTAGGTGCCAAGGATCAGGCAGACGGTGCCCATGCCGCGGATGAATCCGGCGATCACGTCGTCGATCTCGCCGGCAAGCTGGCGGATCACCGGGGCGTGCTCGCGCGGGAGCAGGTCGTCGATGCGTGCGATCATGCGGTCCCAGTCGTACAGCAGGTAGAAGGCCACCACCGGGACGATCACCAGCAGCATGACGACGTTGAGCAGCGATGCCGCCGAGGACAGCACGGTGTTGAGCACCTCTCCGCCGCGTTCCTGGATCGTGTCGCCCAGGCTGGCAAGGGATTTGCGCAGGACCGAGCCTTCTTCCAGAAGGTCGGGAAAGCGCGTGTTGAGAAACTCCAGCAGGTTGCGGAACAGCCTTGGCGCCGTGTCGAACAGGCTGATGGTCTGCTGCACCAGCGTCGGAATGACCAACAGGGCCAGCAGGATGAAAACCAGAACCGACACCAGCGTGATGATCGCCGTGGCCAGCGCGCGGCTGGTCCCCAGCCGCTCCAGCCGGTCGGCCACGGGATCAAGAAAATAAGCCACCGCGCCGCCCAGAACGAAGGGCAGGATCACGTCGCCCAGAAACCAAAGCGCCAGCACGAAGACGACCGCGAAGACGCCCCAGTACCTCACCTGATCCCGAACCGGGAGTGCCATAGCCGTGCCCTTTCACGCCGCCAGCCTTCTATGTCGCCCCGAAAGCCCGCGCGATCAACCCCTGAAGAGGGGCCGTTTTGCGCGATGCACGGGCCATGCACATCGCGTGCACATGGCATGCGCAGGCTGACGAGGGGCCGGACAGCGGGTGGATCGCGATTGGCCGGGGCATTTGCGTGGCGGCTGGCGTAGCGCCGCCGGCCCCTCGCCACGAGGGGGAGGGGAGGCGTGCAGGGCTGGCCGGAGGGTCGGACCAAGGCGCGGCGGAAGCGGGGCAGGTGCGGTGTGTCACCTCCCTCCCCCGTCATGGGCGAGGGAGGCGAAGCGGGTGGGTGCTGCCGGGTGGTCAATCGGGTTTTGGTGGAGGGGTGTAGGCGGCGGGGTTTGCTTGCCATTTGCGCCATTCGGTGTCAAAGGCGTGGGGGCCGGTGTTGGGGAGTTCCCAGTCTGGCCAATGGGCGGGGCGGCCAATGCCATTAGGTAAGGTGACCGTGCCGTCGGCAAATATTTGTTCGCAGTGCTGTGCCAGCTTTCTGGCGGTCGCTTCGTCAGCATACTGCAGACAAGCGCCTTGGAAAGTCGCGTCTTTGATAAACGTGTCCTCGTCCATGCGAATTCTTTTCAGATTTGTTCCCTTCAACTGGGACGTGCTCAGGCTCGCCCCTTGAAGCCGTGCTCTGCTTAGATTTGCCTCATCCATCAATGCCATATTGAGATCTGCACCCTCCAGTCGCGCTCTTTCGAAGTTTGTTCCCTGCATGTGCGCCCATTTGAAGTCCGAGCCTTCCATGCGGACCGCGCTGCATCGGGCCCCAATCAATTCTGCGCCGCTGACGTCAGCCCCATCTATTCTTGCCATTACTAGGATCGCGTTATTCATCACCGCCACGGTAAGGTCGGCTCCCTCCATTTCCACATGGAATAAGTTTGCTCCTTGCATTCTGGCTTTGATGGCGACTGCACCCTGCATCGTAACTCGCTTCAGGTCAGTGCCTTCCATTCGTGTTCCTTCGAGCGATGCGCCCTCCATTCGCGCACCGGACAGTTTTGCGCCAGAGAACACGGCGTCAGAGGCATCAGGGCGACCAGCGGAAAGATCGGCGTTTTGCAGGTTTGCTCCGCGCAGGTCGAGCCGGTAACCGGAGCAGCGATCCATCGCTAACCTCCAAACATTCAGCTTTTTCTTGAACTCCTCGATTGCTTGTGGGTCGCGTTTCGCTTCATTTGGTGTTTTGGCTAGACTCGGACAGGGTGTGTCGAAGGGCCAAATCGTATCTTTTGAAGGGGGATCGGGCCATGCTGCCTCGGCTCGTCGTTGATCGGCCGTGCGGCGGCCCAGCACTTGCAGGGCCTGCGCGATGTCGGCGCGCGGTGCGGGAAGGTTTTGCGCCCATGTCCACGCCCTAGAATACAAAAGGGCACCTCGATTTTTCGTCGTTTTCCGCGGTTCAGGGCGGGTTTTCTGGCCTGAAGCGTGCAGGAAGCGGCTTGCTGGGA
>NZ_JBHUDD010000132.1:0-11687 GCF_042677865.1 Lacimonas salitolerans
CGCCTCACGTCGTGACAACAACATCTGGTGCGACCCTGAACAGGCCAGTGCGCCTTAACCCACACAAATCGCGAAGGGACCTAAAACTTTGAAGTGATACCAAACTGCACCTTTTGAACGCGATCAATGGCTTGCGAACGCAGTGGCTGGCTGAGCGACAGATTGACTTGGCCAAATGGCATTGCCCATTGCGCCGAAACCCCAGTTGATACGCGCAACTGACTGCTATTCAGGCGATCGCTTGGCGAAAACGCGGCACCCATATCCACGAAACCAAGTAGACGCAGCTTCTCCAGCTCGGCTGGATCATAAGCCAGCTCTATACTGCCAGAGAGGGCTTTGTTGCCACCAACCGTTCCGATAGTGCCTGCCTCTGTTTCAAAGCGCGTACCCCCCAGTGCCCCTTCAGCAAAGCCACGGACGCTGCCCGGGCCGCCAATGTAGAAATTGCGCAAAACCGGAAAAGCGTCGCCACTCAGGCCAACGCCATATCCAGCCATACCGCGCAAACCGATTGACCAGCTTTCACCCAGTTGTCGATGACCTTGATACGCCGATGTAAGCCGAAGATAGCGTGTATCGCCACCGACGCCCAACTCAAGTTCAAGCGACAGCATTTGGCCTGAAACCGTAAAATGCGTCCCTTGCCGGGTGTCCCGCACAATGCTTGTGACGACAGGCACAAGAAGACTTTTCCCACCATTCTTGTCGAAAGACGGACGCAACGGCACCGGCAACTGGCTGACATCATCTATCTTCACTCGATCAATAGCGAATTCCACATTGGCACGCAGGTTGGGGGCTATATCACGCCCGAATCCCAGTGAAACGCTGGTCCCAAACAACTCATAGCTTCCACCAACATAGGCAGTTGGCTTGCGGCTGAACGCATTGATTGTCAGGGCTTTTGTTACATTTGCGGCACTGTCATCCTCGAACAAAAGATTGAATGTTAGATTGCGCGAATAACGGCCCAGAGACAGGCCCAGCGACGCGTCACCTTCACCGCCAAAAAACCGTTCTTGCTCGATCCCGGCGGTTCCAACAAATCCATCCGCCTGCGTATACCAAGCCCCGAGAGAGGCGGCGCCATCAAAGCTTTCAAAGGGCGTCATCAAGGCCGCAGTGGGCGGGTAGACGAAAGCATCTGCCACTTGCGTCTGCTGCGTTGCGTCCGGCACCAATAATTCTGCTGCCCCCCCTGTCGCTGCACCATCCTGCGCATTCACATCGGATGTGATTGCAGTGCTGATGCCCAGCGCCAGCAGAATGGCCGTGATCGGTGTCTTTTTGATGGTTTTCATCGGTTCTCTCAATTTGGTTAGGGTCAGATCCAAAAGACCAGCCGGAGGTAGTCGAAAAGTCGGTGAGTGGCGATCCAGCCTATCGGACGCCAGCCTACTGAAACCTTCACAACACCTGTCATCCCCGGCAGCCACCATTCGGACGGGCTATCGGGTGGTGTCAGGCGGATCGGAAAGCGGTTCGCACCATCCTCGATGCGGGCGGCGGGGATGATCCGATCGACAAACATCTCAAACGTGTCTTTGGGTTGTGCGATAAAGGTCACGCGCACCGGCTGGCCCAGCGCAAGGCGGCTCAAATCTCGTTCATGGATCATGCCTTGGACATGCAACGAATTCAGCGCTGCCACGGTCAAGACCGGATCGCCGCGGCGCACGGCGCCTCCGATCTGCTTGCCGGGCTCCCCTTCGACGACAACACCTGAAAAGGGCGCATGTGCAACTGCCGAAGCAAGGCGGACATCCGTCTGTTCCAGCTTTACGCGCGTTTCAGCGGCCTGCGCTTCGGCGATCTGCATCTGTGGCAATTGATTCAGCGAGCGGCGCAATTCGGCCTCTCGGTCGGATTGCACCAGATCAGCCAGCAAAGCACTTTTCTCAAGCATCAATTCCTGGGTTGCCAACGAAAAGAGAGGCGTGCCAGCAGCCACAATATCGCCCTGTTCGGCATAACTTTCTTCAAGGAAGCCATCGAACGGCGCACCGATAAAAGCCATTTCATCGGCCTGTATCGTCGCGCTGCCGGAAATGGAATACGGCACCGGCATGGCCGCCAGCCCCCCCAGCAGCAAAACCAGCAGCGCTGCAAGCCGTCGTCCCGAAGTGGTGCGCGGACGCAGCGCGCGCGGCAGGCTGCGCATGATTTCAGTGCCGACACGAACTGGCAAGCGCCGCGCGCGGGCGGCTTGCCAGATAAGTGGTTGCAGCGCCAACTCGCATGCCAGCCGTAGCGCCCAAAGCTCTGCCGCGGAAAAAGAGGCGCGTTGGCGTTCCAAAGTTATCGCGCCCAAGCGGCTTTGGTCCGGTCCGCCTGCTTGGGACGAAAAGTCGATTAGCGGCAGCGTAATCATATGGCCAGGATGCTGAAGTCGCGCATAGTGATCATGCGCGCGGCTTACGGCTTTGCTGCGTCCTGGCCAGTGAATTTCTGTCTCTTGCGTCAAGGCTTCTTGGCCAGCCTCTTCGACCAGGGCTGACAATTCCGAGCGCCGATCCACTTTTTCGGCATGGCTGATCGCACGCAAGCGCAAACCACCTCTGGCCCGCCAAGTCACAGAGACCGTTTCACAAGCAAAGGTCTGTGATAACTCATTGGCAAGGATCAGGCAGGCAGCCTCGAAGGTGTCAGCCTCCAGTATCCGGCCAACAAGTTCAATCGACTGTGCAAGCCGCGCGGAATCGCGCTTGGCTGCCCGTGCGGTACGGACACGCTCATAGGCCAAGGGCAACCAGCCCGCGACCATCAGCCAGCCCAAACCGCGCTTGGGATCAGCAATGACTTCTGGCAGGGCAGCGACCAATACGACTTCCATCGTCGGGTCGGCAACTTGCAAGGCAACGACGCCAACTTGGGCGCATGGGGCACCCGCTTCGGCAGCGCCAAAGGCAACCCCGCCCATACGCGCTTCCGACAGCATTCTGGCAGGAACCAGAGAGCACAGTTCAGGTGCCGCCAGCAAGGACATCTCGCCCCCTGCGCGAACACTCTCCAGCACCTTCCACGCCCCACCCCCCGAAGGAGCAGCCTTGCGCCAATACAGGTAGCACGCGTCTGCCCCCGAGAGATCTCGTGCAATCTCTGCAAGGCGGCGCCAGTATTCCGTAGGGTTACCGCGAAAATCGGCAATCCCCCGGATGGCACCAAGTACAGAGTTTAACTGGTGTGAAGGAGCTGAAGAATTCATATGCCTGCCTTGTCTGATTCAATGTCGGCTTTCAGCATCTGAAGCCGCTGACGCACGGCAAGACGGGCCGCACGCGCTCGGACCTGCCTGATCATTGCAATCGCCATCGCGCCATTCAGGGGCGGAATGGCACTGCGTTGCAGTTGCCACAGCGCCAGCAGCGGGTGCGGCAGAAACCGGTGGATCAATTCTTCATCCAAGGATATGAACCGCCGATAGCTTCCCGGATCGCCTTGCCGCGCACATCGCCCAATCAATTGCCGGTCAATGCGTAGAAAATCGTTAGACTCTGCAACAATCACATGCAGGCCGCCTTTTTCGCGCACGCTTGGGTCCAGTTTTATATCTGTGCCGCGCCCGGCAAGGTTGGTCGCAATCGTCAACGCACCGCGTTGACCAGCGGCGGCAACCACTGTGCTTTCATGTTCGTTATTGACGGCGTTCAGCATCTTGATCGGCACATCGGGATGGGCCTGCATCAGATACGCGTGCAACGCCTCGGAGACACGCAAACTGCGCACACCAATCAGCACGGCGCGACCTGCGCGCGAGAGTTGCGCGGCCTCTGTCGCAATCGCGGCGAATTTGACCTGTTCGTTTGCAAAGACGCGCGTCGCCCAACGGCGGCGGCGAACCTTGCGATGTGTGGGGATTTTGAGTGTCGTCAACCCGTATGCGCGGGCAAACTCGCTTCGTGCCTCGCTCGCGGTGCCTGTCATGCCGCCCAACCGGCGGAACAGGCGAAAGAAGCGCTGAAAACTCTGGCGCGCGCGCACTTCGCTGAGAGGTGATATCTCCAACCCCTCGGCAGCTTCCAAAACCTGCTGCATGCCAAGGGAAAGAGTGCGCTGACGCGCCAAGCGCCCTGTCAACTCGTCTATCAGCACAACTTTGCCATCTTCGACAACAAAGTGGCGGTCACGTTCCATCATGTGGTCGGCATATAATGCCATCTGCACCAACTCTTCGGCACGATCACGCCGACGCCAAAAAGGATCAAGCTGTCGTGTCAGGCGGTGCAGCATCTCTTTGCCAGAGCTGGTCAATTGCACATCGCGCAACATGGGCCGGATACGGTAATCAGCTTCTGGTGTCAGCGCGCGCGCAAGGCGTACTGCCTCTTGTGCGGCATCAACCAACAAATCGTCTGGACGCTGGGCAGAGATGATCAGCGGTGTCAGGGCCTCATCGATCAGCACGCTATCGGCTTCATCCACGATCACTTGAAACAGGCCACGCGTGGTGACATCCGGCACGTCAGCTTGTGCGCCGTTGCGTGCGGCAGCAAGCGCAAAGCGAACACGAAACCCCCTTTGGCCAAGTGCCAGTTGATCGCGCAAGTGATCGGCCAGAAGATCCTTGGCCGTGGTATAGACAATGTCGTGACGATAGCCGACCGCGCGCGCCTCTGGCGGCGTGTCACCCGTGACCGAAGCCGCAGAGACCTGACACAAGGCGAACAGTGGCTGGCCAAGCTCTGCATCGCGCGCCGCCAGATAATCATTGGCCGTCACAACGTGGCACGGTAGCCCGCGCCAAGCGGCAACAGTCGCCGCGATGGCCGCGGTGATGGTCTTGCCCTCGCCTGTGGCCATTTCGGCCATGCGCCCTTCCAGCAACGCAATCGCCGCCATGAGCTGCTCTCGATGCGGGACAAAGCCATTCACACGGAAAACGGCCTCTGACACCGCCGCCAGTGCCACCAGATCGCCCATACCGACATCACGCGCCGCAGCCCGATGGGAAATCCGGCACTGATCCGCAACATCGCGCAGTGTTCCGGCGAACATATCTTCTGGCATTGCGCTAAAGTCTAATCGACGCTTCAGAACACGCGTTGCAAGCCTGCGCAGACGCGGCAATTGCGGACGCAGACCCGCCACATGGGCAGAAAACCCCATTCCAATACGATCAAGCCATGTCGGCGTCACCTCCCGGCGATGCGCCTCTAGCGCGCGCAAACGATCCGAAGGGAACTGGTCCACCAATTCGGTCTGATGCCACAGGCTGGGTGCCCCGGTTTCAGGGGCCCCGGTGATAAGTTGCGTCAGAAGCGACGGGCGAGGATGCGCTACAGTTTTCATGATCTAGATCTGGTACCTGCGCTGGAAGAACTGCTGCACTGCAACGGCGGCGCGCGCACCGATTGGACGGGGTGGCAGTTCGATCCGCACCCAAGCAGTTCTGCCGGTATAGACCTTGCCGCGCATCTGGGCTGCATTGGCACCATCGATACTGGCTTTCAGCAAAAAGAACTGCTCGACGCTTTCGCGGCCCTCGGGATCGCGGGCAGAAACGGCCATCTCGCCGCGGCCTTGTGCGCCCAGAACCGCCGAAGGCAGATCGCGCTGTGAATATGGAACGATCGTCACATCGGCGGTCTTGTGCAGAACACCGCGCGTGCCTTCAATACGCACCGACAAGCTGGGTGCTGCGATACTGCCCAAACCATGTGCAGATTCCTGACGGATCACGCCAAGAAACACATGCGATTGCTCATCTACAACATTACCAAAGCGATAGCCGCGCCCCACCCAAACGCCAAGCCGCTGGGCAGGGTCGTCGCCCACCCAGATGCCATCATGTGGCGCGCGGATCACCAGCGCCGCAAGCTGGTTCTCAAGGTGAGCGCGCATCGAGACAAGCATTGCCATACGTTCGCGCAGCGCTTCCAGTTCAACCGAACCACGGGTGATGGCCTCTGAGGCCTGCGCGCGGACGCGCTGCATTTGCGCCTCTACCGCCTCAAGTTCCAACTCAAGCTCTCGGTTATGCAAGGCAATCAGAACTTGCCCCTCTGCCACGGCACTGCCCGGCGCGACATGTACCGCAGACACCTGCCCCCCGGAGCGGGTGTGGATCGCGGTGTCGCGCGCGGCCTCGATCACGCCATCAAGCTGGCGGCTATAGGGTAAGGGCAGGAATAGGAAAGCACCAAACAGTGCCACAACGGCAAAGCCGCTTAGACGTATTTTTCTTGCATGTCGGGCCATGAACAGGGGACTCCGCATAGGGGTCAGGGCGTTTTGAAGGGGCTGAACCAGCGCTGTGTATGCCAGCGCAAATCCCACGATCAGACCAACACCAAAATACTGGTCGGCAACGAACAAGATGATCCCAACCATGATGATGGTGCGATAAATTGCAGAGGATAAGAAAAACGAAACCAGAAGCCCGCGTCGGCGCGCTGTCACAAGGCCGTCATCGGTGCGGTGTTCGCGCAAGAATACCCGACGCCAGAGTGTCTGAAAGGCGTTGCGCGATTCTTGATGCAGGTTCGGTTGGTCAATAAGATCGGCCAGAATGTAATAGCCGTCAAAACGCATCAGAGGGTTGATGTTGAATACCAACGTATAAACCGCCGTAACGAACATCAGGTTATAGGCCATTTCATTGACAAACCCCGGCGCGGTCCAAGCCCAGACAATGGTGGCAACCGCACAGGTGAAAATATCCGCGTAGATTCCCGCCGCCCCCACAAAGGCGCGCTGCCAGCGGTCTCGAAAGGCCCATGCCGCAGACACATCTGCATAGGGCAGCGGGGTGAACAGCAACAGCATCACCCCCATGGTTCGCACATGCCCGCCAAAATACTTGCATAGCGCGGCATGAGATATTTCATGAAGGCAATGTGTCGCAAATATAGCGAGATACAGAATGGGCAGGTTCACCGGTTGCAGAATTGTCTGTGCTTGCACCCAGATGCGATCACCCGCCAAAAAAAACTCTATGGCGCCCCACAAAACGACACATGCCACGAAAACAATGCCCAACGGGCTGTAGACGATGGAAATTGCGCGCTGGTTTCGACGCAAAAAAGGCTCCGGGTCCCACAGGGGGATGCGGAAGAACAAAAATTCCGAAATCCGCGCTGGTAGTTTTTTCGCTTTCTTGCGATGCGCACGATCAACAAGGCGCATCTCATCAACGCCGCCTTCAACATATAGAAGGTTGGCAGCATACAGCGCCGAGATCAACTCAAAGAACTCTTGTTGCCCAGGGGCCGTATCGGGGTTCTGGTTGATTGCGGCCCGCCATGTTTCATCAAGCGTGCGGTCGGGCGTCATGCCTGTGACCATATCGTGAAACTCTGGCCGCAAGCGAAAATAGCCGCCATGGCCAGCTTCATACAAAACATACCAAGGTTCGTCATTGTAGGAGTGCAGGCGGATCAGAACCCCCTGCCGCAGCCCCACACGCAAAGAGGCAATTCGATGCCATTGATCGTAAAAAGTGCGCGAACTCATCTTACGACCCAGCCAACATGACGGATCGTATCAGACAGGACAGTAAAGCATACACCCTTCCCATTGCTGCAAACCTTAGTTCAACACTAGGGTTGCGCTCAGTCCCGGACGCACATTGGCGGGTGGATCAATCAGATCGACCTTGACCTGGCACAGTCCGCTTGCGGGATCTATCACAGGCGACACGAAGCGCACGCGCCCATCCACGGTAACCCCTCGGCTACCCACGCGCACACGCGCTGAATCGCCACTGACAAGGACTTCAGCAATATCAACAGGTACGTTGGCCACGAATACAATCCGGCTTAGATCGCACAGCTTTAGCACCGGATCATTTGCCTGCGCACTTTCACCTGTTTGACGCAAAAGCGCGGTTACGATCCCCTCGGCGGGGGCATACAATGTTCTGCGCCGGATATTCTCGGCTGCTGTTTTGTAGTCAAGCTCCTCCATCGCCTCGGCTGCGTGCAAACGCTCCAGCTCTGCAAGCGAAAGCTTGTAGGCCATCTCTCGGTTTTGCACCTCTTCAAGGCTTATACCACCGCTGCGCTGATAAATATCTCTGGCCGCTTCAAACTGTATTCGCGCGGTATCGCGGCGCACCTCGGCGGCAATCAGCTCGGATTTGTTTTCCCATTGCAAGCGGCGGCGCTCAACATCCATCTGCTCTACAGATTGATCAAGCTCGATCAGGATGTCGCCTTTTGCGACAGTATCCCCCTCTTCAACATGGGTGTATTCGATCCGGCCGACCGTCGCGAATGACAGTTCCAGATCTGCAAGGCATTGGGTAAACCCGCGCACTTCCAGATTGCCCGATATGATCATATCATCAGTGAAGCTTTGCGCAGCGGTCGCGCCGAAAGCGGCGAAAACCAGCGCCCCGAAGACCAATGACAAGCTGCGCGCAAGGTGCATTATTCCAGCCCCACGCGCGAAAGCAGGGTGCCGGAAATTTGCGACGCAAGGTAGCTGGACATGTTCAGTTGTGCCACCGCGTCCACCAAAGCTTCTTGTGCCACCACGAGATCCACCTCGCGGGAAAGCACTTCGATCAAGGAACTCTGACCCGAGGCCATGCGCTGTTTTTCAGTATCAAGCAACGCCCGCTGTTCCTGCACAATGCCGCGTTGCTGCACCATCTGTTCATTCGAGCGATCAACAATCGAACGGATACCCGCCAACTCGCTCTCGATGCGCTGCAACGTGGCATTGCGTGTCAGCTCTGCTTGCTGAAGGCGCAATTCACTGGTGCTTAACTCGGCCTGACGCCGTATATCACCACCGATGCCGCGACGATACTCCAGCCCGACCCGCCATGACGCGTAAGGCGTCGGGCTTTGCAGATACCGGCTCAGCGGCTGGCGCGTGGCATTCAGGCTTTCCCGGCTGTATTCGACATTCAAATTCAACTCTGGCTTGGCCTGATTTTCGGCAACCGAGGTGTTGATCTTCTCGATCTCGATCAACAACCCGTTCACTCGCGCTTCCGAGCGGCGTTCAAACGCATCCTCAGCATAGGCCGGTGAAGCCTGCACAGTCAAACGCTCTGACGGGGGACGCAAAGCATCTCTTGGCAGCCAGCGCTGGCCATTTGACGCACCTGCCCCACCAAAGAATATCTGGAATGCACCCAGTTGTTCTTCAAGTTCCTGACGCCCCTGCGCCAACTGGGACTTTCGCAGGCCCAGCGCAGCAGTCGCCTCGGCCAGATCGCTGGACGAACGCAGACCGGACCCACGCTGTTTGGCAATTTCCGAAGTGAGCTTCTCAGCCAACCCCACAGCCCTTTCGCGCAGCACGACCCTTTCCTGCGCGCGCTGCACCAGAATATATGCGCGAATGCCTTCGAAAACGCGCTGCGCCAGCGTCAGTCGATATGTCTCTTGCGCAATATCTTTTTCGACCGAGGCAAGGCGCATCATCGCCTCTGTCACCTCGCGGCCAGCATTTCGCAACAAGGGCTGTTTGATCGCCACACCAAGAGAGCCGGTATACTCTGGAGAGTAGCTGTCCGCCTGCTGCTGCAAGGAATTTGTCAACCGGGCGGTTTCATAGAACAAGTCTATTTCCGCCCCGGTCATCTCCCGGAATGACAACCCAATTCGACCACTGGTATCGTTCGAGCTGTAGTCGTTGAACAAATTGTCAGTGCCTGCCGTATTATTGCGAACCCCCTCTTCTGCTGTGGTTGGTCTTAGCTTTCTATCACGATCAATTCGTATGTAGAATTCTGGCTCATAAACTGCGCGCGCTCCCCTCAGGGACTGATCGGCAATACGAGTTTCGAGTTGCTGCGCAAGAACCTGCTCGTCTACGCGCGACAGCATGCCCAGAAACTCGTCCAGCCCTATCGAACTGGGTGAGCGCGACACAGAAGTTCCACTCCCGACATTCTCTACGATTTGCCCCTCCGCTTGATGAGCTTGCGATAACATATGCGTGCCGCTGCATCCTGCCATCGCGACAGGCACACAACTCAACAGAAGAATGCTCAGGCTTTTCATGGTTTTGCCTCTCAGATGATCTTGCCGACCTTTTCTTCGTATTCACTCAGAACGCGCTTCAGCGTCTCTGACAGATTTTTGGCCACGGATGGCGTCAGAATAATCCGTGACGAAAGCTTGATGACGATCTCATCCCCGACAGTTCCCCATGTTTGGTTCACACCAAAAAGCAACGTCAGTTCATCCTTGCTCATGCCAACATTGGCGACATTGGCGTAATTCGACTGCATATTTGTATCGTCAAAGCGCACCTGGACATTGCGTGCGGCCCCTTCTTGCGTCTGTTCACCCAGAACTTCTGCATTTTCTATGTCCAGTTTGGTGCTCGCGTTTTTATCAGTCATGGTCTTCTCCTTGGTAGAAAGGCACATTTCATGCCAGTTTATGGTGTCCACTTACCCGTCGGGCGTTCGCACCGGGTGTTCTGTCTTCATTCACTCCGCAGCAATGAGCGGCAGATCCAACGCATCATCGGCCAGTTCCAGCGCGTCACGCACAACCGGGCGGCCATCCAGTCCGTCCTCCTGATCCGAATTCTGGTTGGATTCGTCATCCATCGGCAAAAGCCAATCGCTCAGGCTTGCATCTACTGGACCCATGTCCAGCCCGGTGTCTCCTTCCAGACTGAAGCTCGTATCCGGCAAGGTAATGGCACTTGCCATCGTAGCCTCGGCCCCCGTCTGAAGAATGTTCAACATCCTGCTGCCGCCGCCATGCCTGACCAGGTCTGACACGGTGATCGCCCGCACCTCTGAACCTTGCTTGGCGATACGCCCTTCACCGGCAACCATCCGCTCGCGCGCGCTGGTAGAAGAGCGCATCTCGGCCAGAACATCCATCAAAGATGCCGAAGCAACCTCCTCCTCTAGCGCCGAAGCGGGACGCAAGGCATTCACACTCGTCCGGCCACTCCCCAGCAACTGACTGATCAGTCGAGATGTCTGATTTCCCCATTGCTGGGAGAACGCAACATCATCAAGATTGTGGATCAAAAATATTGATTGGGATGGAAGGTTCGTGATCGAACCACGCCCCCCGCCCGCAAAATCATAACTCATGCGGTCATAGAATACTTTGCCAGCAGAGACCAGAACAACGTCGCCATCAGTGCGACTCTGAGTGGAACCAGTATTGGCAATACCTTCCTCGCCCACCGCAAAGCTCAGACGGTTCTGAATGTTGATCCCACCCGAAACCGAATTCAGCGCGCTCACTTCTGTCGCTGAAACATTCAGGTTTCCACCTGCCTGCCAAACTTCGCCTATACCCGTGGCAGCGCGCAACCGCAGAGTTTGTGTCTCGATATTATCAGCCTCGGCGGCGGTGTTGTCGTAAATAGCACCAAGATAACTTTTAATCTGGACCGATTTTTCGCCTACAATTTTGGTGATATATACGGAATCGCGAGTTATGCTTGCGTGTTGATACTCCGTTATGCTCGGAGTGCAAGCATATATGTCTTGGACAGAAACCTGAATTTCAGGCGCGCTCAGTAGGGTCGTCGGGCTTTTTGTCCGATCCTCAACCGAGAGGTCGAACATTAGGAATTGACCCGTATAAACAGTGGCAATGCGCAAGGTTTCGCCCGCCACAGCCGTGGAGTTGTCGCGCAGCGTCACGTCACCATTTTGCACGCAAACCAGCAGATCGCGGTCAGCTTTCATTGCCGTATCATCTCTTGCCGCAAGTGATCCCGTTCCAATATTAAGGGTCAGATCTTGACCA
>NZ_JBHUDD010000133.1:0-11756 GCF_042677865.1 Lacimonas salitolerans
ACGGATGTTAACAATGCAGGTGGGTCAGTTTTAGATGATCATAACCCACCCAAGTGGGTCACTTTTGCATGCCGATTCACACTCATAACCTGAAGGTCGTAGGTTCAAATCCTACCCCCGCAACCAAAATTATCAAATAATACAGCCGCTTAAGAGCCGCCCTCCGGGGCGGCGTTTGCGTTTGAGCCCACCGTGGAAGCACTGTGAAAACAAGAGGATAAGCCTCCGGGGCGTTGAGGCTCGTGCCGAAGCCATGTCACGTGACGAGAACACTCAAAATGCTACTCCTGCGCCACGTGTTGCCAGTTCGCAATCGGATTGGACCAGGCACGTCGGCCTGCGCTATCGATCACTGTCACGCGGATCCAATCAGAGCCTTGGAATCTGTCAAGGCGCTGACGGCTAAGAGTCATAGACTGACCATGGACCGCCTGCGCCGCCGAACCCGCGCCTTGCACGATTACCGATAAAACGGCAGTGGAGGCGACTGTCAGCACATTGCCCTCCAGCGTGATGCCGCGCAATTCCGGGCCTTGAGTGGAATAATACTCACCCGCCTTCAGCGCGGCCAGCAGAAGCTCCGGGCTGTTTTGCTCTGCGCGCACCATGACCCAGCCGCCGAAATGATCAGGTTCGGTGAAATGCGCGTCGTCTGTGGCGCAAAGCGTAAGGGCGCGCCCCTCGCTTAACAAAAGGTCGGCAAGCGCGCTGCCATCGGGGCGCGCGGCCCCAACCTCGCAGCCGTGGTTGTAGATCTCGACCGCGTGGGCAGCATCTATGCTGCGCGCATCTGCAAGCGTCATGCCCGACCACTGCGGATGAGCAATCGCAACAAATGCCCCTGCCGCACGGGCGCGCGCCGCAAGCTCTGGCCCGGTTTCCTGACCGGCGACCGGGCGAAAACCCGGCGCATTGCCAGGCATGAATTCGGGCGGCAGGCCGACGGCAAGAATGTGCCACAGCTCGCCGTTCTCCATCGCGCCCGAATGCAGTTCTGCCCCCAAGAGCGTCGTGAACCCATCTGTGCGATACGCCGTCGTGTCCACGATCGGATAGCCAAAGCAGCCCACGAAATGATCTGTCAGCGCGATGAAGTCATAGCCTTCGGCCTTGTAGCGGCGGCACACCTCGGCCGGATCCAGAGCCCCGTCCGAGCGCGTGGAATGAGTGTGCAGGTTGCCGCGCCAGAAGCGACCCGGCAGATCGAATATGTCACGCATGGGGCTTGTCCTGTTCCAGACTGTCGATCAGGGCGGGCAGGTCCGCCACCGTGTCGATGATGTGATGCGCACCCGCTTCGCGCAGGGCCGAACCGGCACGGGCGCGCAACGCGTCCACTTCGGGCGCACTCAGGGTGGCCAGGTCCTCGGGCGTCAGACCCGCATGGTTGCCTGACAGGGCAACGCCCACAGTCACGCAGCCTGCCGCGATCCCTTCGGCGATGCCGGGTTCGGTATCGTCCACCTTGATGACCGCTGAGGGTGGATAGGCGCGCAAATCAATAAAGGTCTGATACATCTGCAAGGGCCCGGGGCGGCCTTCGGGCAGATCATCGGCGCAGACGCAATTATCGGGCGTGTAGCCCTGCGCTGTGGCCACCGGAAAGACCCGTTCCATGATCGATCGCGTATACCCCGTGGTGGACCCGATTTTCAGTCCACGTGCGCGCAGATCGGCGATCATCGCCGCCGCGCCGGGCACAAGGTTGGCATGCTCGGCAACGACCTCTTCGTTCATCGGCACGAACACCTTGTAGATGCGGTCGATATCGTCCTCGGTGGGGGCCGCACCATGCACACGTGCCCATTCGGCAGACAGGCGCGGGGCCATCAGCATGGCCTTGATATGGGCGCGTTTCGGGCTGCCCATGGGGGCGCGGGCCTCGGCGATGGTGGCCTCGACGCCGAAGCGGCGGAAGGCTTCGACGAACACGCCCATCGGCGCGAAGGAGCCAAAGTCGATCATCGTGCCGGCCCAGTCGAAAACAACGGCCTTGAAGCGGGTCATGCAATCTCTCCTGTTGCGATGGCTTCGGGCGCAGGGCGGCAGTCGCGCACACCCAGTGCGCCCATGCTGTCGGCCACGGCGGCGACCACGCGCGCCATGACATGAGTATCCATCTGCCCGATGTGACCAAGCCGGAAACTGTCCACTTTGGTCAATTTGCCGGGATAGATGATGAACCCGCGCGCTTTCATCGCATCGTAGAAACCGTCAAACTCGAAAGCCGGATCCGCCGGTGCGTGGAAAGTGGTGATGATGGGTGACAGCCACTCATCCGCCAGCAGCGTTGCAAAGCCCAGGCCACGCATGCCAGTCACCAGCCGGTCGCGGTTGGCGCAGTAGCGCGCATGCCGGGCCGGGGTGCCACCTTCGGCTTCATGCGCGCGCAGGGCTTCGAGGAAGGCCGCGACGGCATGAGTGGGCGGCGTGTAGCGCCACTGGCCCGAGCGTTCCAGCTCTGCCCATTGCGCGTGCACGTCCAGTGCCAGCGAATGTGCATTGCCCTGCGCGCGTTCCAACAACTCGCGCCGGGCCAGCACAAAGCCGAAACCCGGCACGCCTTCGATGCATTTGTTGGCAGAAGATACTACCGCATCGCACGGGATCTGCGCCGTATCAAAAGGCACGCCGCCAAAGGCCGACATGGAATCAACCAGCAAGCGCCGCCCGGCTTCGGCCACGGCTCGTGCGATTTCCGGCAAAGGGTTCAGAATCCCGCTGGAGGTTTCGCAATGGATGGCGACGACATGGGTGATGCTGGGGTCTTGCGCCAGAATCTCGGCCAGCTCGGCCCCGCGCGGAGGGGCAAAATCGCCTTTGTCGAGTATCTCGACCCCGCGCCCGATGACCCGCAGCGCGGCGGCTGCGCGTTGACCATAGGCGCCATTGGCCAGCACCAGCGCGCGCCCGTCGCGCGGGATGAAGCTGCCCAGCATGGCTTCCACTGCGAATGACCCGGACCCTTGCATCGGCACGCAGTCAAAAGCCGGATCACCCAGAAGCGCCACCAGACGTTTGCGGATCTCGGCGGTCATGGCGCAAAAATCGCCGTCCCAACTGCCATGATCGCGCAGCATGGCGGCTTTGACGGCATAAGACGTGGTCAGCGGGCCGGGAGTCAGTAGGTAGGGCTCGCCCAGATGCGGCGCGGGAAGGGGTTGGGTCATCTCTGTAACTCAGGTTGTGATCTCGGGCCGGGAGAAATCGAATTCTTCGGCAAAGTGGCAGGCCACGAAATGTGTGGGTGCGATTTCGCGCCATGCCGGCACATCGACGGAACAACGCGGCCTGGCAAAGGGGCAGCGGGTGTGAAAGCGGCACCCCGTCGGGGCGTCCATCGGATTGGGGATTTCGCCATCGAGCCGCACCGGGTTGAAAGGCAGATCAGGATCGGCCAGGGGCACGGCGGACAAAAGTGCATGCGTATAGGGATGGCGCGGGGTGAAGAACAGCGAGCGTGTGGGGGCATATTCCACGAATTGCCCGACATACATCACTGCGACCCGGTCGCTGATCTGCGCCACGACTGAAAGATCATGCGCGATGAACAGGAACGCCACGCCCATCTCTTCCTGCAGGTCTTTCAGCAGGTTCACGATCTCGGCCTGAATGGACACATCCAGCGCCGACACGCTTTCATCGCAGACCACGAAATCGGGACGCGAGACCAGAGCGCGTGCAATGCAGATGCGCTGCCGTTGCCCGCCAGAAAAGGCATGCGGAAAGCGGCGCAGATGTTCCAGATTCAGCTTGCAGCGCGCGGCGATCTCGCGCACCCGCGCGTCGATCTGCGCGCGATCCGACATCAGCCCGCCCGCGATCAGCGGTTCGGCAATGATGTCGCGCACCGTCATGCGCGGGTTCAGGCTGGAATAGGGGTCCTGGAACACAAGGCTCATGCGCGGGCGAAAACTGCGCAAGGCCTCTCCCGACAGGGAATGCAGGCTGACGCGGCCCTCGGGGAACACCATCTGCAAATTCGGGCGCAGCTTTTGAAGGGTTGCATCGTCTGCATGGGCAAGGTCGACGTCGCCCGCATCGGTGTGATAGATCACCTCGCCCCCGGTGGGGTCGATCGCGCGCAGAATGGCGCGGCCCACGGTGGTCTTGCCCGATCCGCTTTCGCCGACCAGCCCCACGGTTTCGCCGCGCCGGATGTCGAAGCTGACACCGTCCACGGCGCGCAGCGTTTGCGTGGTCGAGGACAGGAATTTGCGCTTGGTGACGGGAAAGCCCACCTCGAGATTGCGCACTTCGATCAAAGTGTCCATCGCGCGCCCCGTCATGCTGATTGCGCCAAGGCTGGCGCGGCCAGATGGCAGCGCACAGCGCGCCCTGCGCCAAAGCGGGTTTCGGCAGGCGCGGTCATGTCGCACAGGCCCGGCTTCATCTCGGCGCATCGGGTGTGGAACGGACAGCCCCTGGGACGGGCCGAGGGGCTGGGAATGTCGCCCGGCACCGGATGCAGCCGCCGCGACAACCGGTCGAGCGAGGGAATGGCTTGCAACAGCCCGCGCGTGTAGGGGTGCTGCGGGTCTTTGAGCACATCGCGCACCGATCCGCGTTCGACGATCGTGCCGAGATACATCACCGCCACATCCTGCGCGATCTGTGCGATCACACCCAGGTCGTGGGTGATGAAGATCATGCTCATGCCAAGGTCATGTTGCAGGCCGCGCATCAGGTCCAGCACCTGCGCCTGAATGGTCACATCCAGCGCGGTGGTGGGTTCATCCGCGATCAACAGGCGCGGGCTGGCCGACAGCGCCATGGCAATGACGGCGCGCTGGCGCATGCCCCCCGACAGCTCGAACGCATACTGATCCACGCGTGTGGCCGGTTCGGACAGTCCCACCTTGGCCAGCATTTCAATGGCCAGTTCACGCGCGGCGCGGCCTTTCAGCCCCTTGTGCAGGCGGATCGCCTCGCACATCTGGTTGCCGATGGTGTAAACCGGGCTGAAACTGGCCATGGGTTCCTGAAAGATCATCCCGATTTCGCCACCACGCAAGGCACGCAAGGCGCGCGCATTGGGGGCGAGTTTCTCGACCTCGACCACAGCGCCCTTGCGATCCTGAAACCGGATGCGGGTGTCAGGCGAAAGTTTCGCTGACCCCGGCAAAAGCCGCATCAACGCCTTGGTGGTCACGGATTTGCCAGAGCCCGATTCACCCACAAGCCCCAGCGTGCGCCCCTCGGCAAGGGTCAGGCTGACGCCCTGCACCGGGGTGATCGGTCCCTCGTCCGTGCGGAAGCAGACCGACAGGTTTTCGACGGAAAGAAGCATCAGCGCGCCTCCGCATAAGGGTCTGCGGCGTCACGCAGGCCGTCACCGATCACGGTAAAGGCCAGAACCGCGACCACCACGAACCCTGCCGGTATGAACAGCCATGGCGCCTGCTCGATCACCCGGATGGATTGCGCCTGTTGCAGCATGACGCCCCAGGACACGGCGGGCGGGCGCAGGCCAAGCCCGACAAAGGACAGCGCGGTTTCAGACAGGATCATGTAGGGAAAGGAAATCACCAGATCGACGATGATGAAGCTGGTGAAGCTGGGCAGCATATGCGTGCCGATGATCCGCCGCGGACGCGCGCCTGCAAGCCGTGCGGCGGTCACGTAATCCTCGCCACGGATCGACAGCAGCTGGCTGCGGATGCGCCGTGCCAGCGTGGGCCAGCCCACTGCGCCCAGAATGAGCGTCATCGCGAAATAGACCTGCGCGCCCGACCATTCGCGCGGCATCGCGGCCGCAAGGCCCATGTAGAGCGGGATGACCGGGATCACGCGCACCACTTCGGTGACGCGCTGGATGGCACTGTCGGTAAAGCCGCCTGCGTAGCCCGCGATGCCACCGATCATCAGCGCCAGCCCGAACGAGATCAGAACGCCAAGCACCCCGATGGAAAGCGAGGTGCGCGTGGCATAGAGCGTGCGCGAGAACACGTCGCGCCCCAGCTCATCCGTGCCCCACAGGTGCAGGCTGCCATCGTCCAGCCCGAAAAGCCGGGTCTGGATGGGGACAACCCCAAGCAGATGCGTCGGCTTTCCGGGGACAAGAAACTGCATGTAGCGGCGGACCTCCGGGTCCGGCACGGTCAGCGAGCGCAGCGTGACCGGGTCGCGTTCTGTCTTGGTGCCATGCACGAAGGGGCGCAGGCTGCACCCGTTTTGGTCGCAGAACATCGGCATTTGCGGCGATCCGTACAGGTAGGTGCTGTTGCGCTCGGTCGGGCCGTAAGGCGCGAAGAACTCGGCGAACAGACCCAGCAGGATCATCAGTCCCAGGATGGCACTGGCGATCATGGCCGCGCGGTGGCGACGAAAACGCCACCAGATCAGCGTCCACTGGCTGGCGGAATAGTATTTCTCGCGGCGTTCACGCTCGCGGCGCTCGGCACGGGTTTCCTGTGGCATTTCGGTCATGGCATCAGCCCTCCAGCCGGATGCGCGGATCCAGCCAGGCCAGCAGCAGGTCCGAGACGAAATTCATCACCACGATGACCACTGTCAGCATCAGCAGGATCGCACCGGCCACGTTCATGTCGAGGTCAAGGAACGATTTCAGCAGCAGATCGCCCAGTTCGGTCAGCCCCAGTACGGCAGCCACGATGGGCAATTCGGAAAAGATGCGGTTCACGTCGAACCCGATGGTGGACGCGACCGGGTTGACCGCAAGACGCGCGGGGTACTTCACCAACAAGCGTGTTTCCGGCAGGCCGCGGGCGCGCGCAGCCATGACCGACAGCTTTCCCAACTCGTCCGACATGGTCGCCCGCACCGTCTGCAACTGGTAGGCGATGGCCGACCAGCCCAGCACCAGTGCCGGGATCCAGAGGTGTTTGACCAAATCCCACAGCTTTGCGAATGACCAGGGCGCATCCTTGTACTCTTCGGAAAACAGCCCCCCGATAGAGGCCCCGAACCAGCGGTTCGCAAAATAGAGAAGCAAAAGCGCCAGCAGGAAATTCGGCAGCGCAAGACCCAGGTAAGAGAAGATCGTCAGCCCGTAATCCGCACCGGACCCGCGCTTGACCGCGGCATACAGGCCGATGGGAATGGCAATCAGGTAGGTCAGGAGCAGGGTGACCACCAGCAGGCCCAGCGTCAGCCACACCTTGTCGCCAATCACGGAATTGACCGAGGTCAGAAAGGAATAGGCCTGCCCGAAGTCGCCACGCAGCACGATGCCGCTGATCCACTCGACGTATCGCACCAGCATCGGCGCATCCAGCCCCAGCTCGACCCGGATGGCCTGAATATCGGCGGGTGTGACGGCGACGCCGGTGCCAGAGAATTTGCGGAATGCGTAGCGTTCGGCATAGTCGCCCGGCGGCAGTTCCATGATCAGGAACACCATGAAAGACACCATCAAAAGCGTAATGGCCATGCCAAGAAATCGGCGGATCAGGAAAACGGCCATGGCATCGGTCCCGGGTAGCGACGGAAAACAGGGGCGCACGGCATGGCGCGCGCCCCCAAGAGTCTCAGGGCTCAGTCGGCCAGAAACCACTGTTGCGGACGGTAGGGATAGGTCCAGTAGTAGTCATAGGTCTTGGCCGTCAGCGGAATGATGTTCTGCAACTGGTTGGAGTGCATGTAGGGTTCGGGAATGTCGCCTACCGTGCCGATGCGGATCATCTGGTCCAGATGGATTTCGACGATCTCGCTGCCGATTGCATCCGATTCCGGGGTGCCCAGCGGGATCTGCGTCAACCGTTCGGCCAGATCCCACAGCCGCAGCACGTCCTCGGGCGGTTCGACGCCCGATGCGCCATCGGTTTTCTTCCACTCATCCCAGGCAATGCCGGGGCCGGGGTTGAAGAAATCCCCGAACGGCGGGAAGGCAGAGCGCGGGTCCTGGCTGAAGGCGGGCGCCGAAACGCCGTCATTCTTCCAGCTCAGGATATCGGCCTCGTTTGCATTGGCCGCGGCGCGATATTCGTCCGAGGACACTTCGCGCAGGTCCAGACGCACACCGACCGCGCCCCAGTAGTCGCGCACAAGTTCGTGCATCTGGACCGGGCCGCCCTGGCTGGCATAAGTCAGGCGCAGCACGAAGGGGCGGCCATCGGGCAGTTGGCGCACGCCGTCGCTGCCCATTTCCAGACCCATCTCGTCGAGCATCGCGTTGGCGCGCTCCACGTCGTATTCTGTGTTGCGCGTGACCTGCTCTTCGGTGACGAAACCGACCGTAACGGGTTCCACCGGCAGCGCGTTGGCCGGGCGGCCCTGACCAAGGAACACGATCTCGTTGATTTCGTCGCGGTTCATCGCATGGGACATGGCGACAGAGAAACGCGGATCGCCGAACACCTCGCGCAGGACCGGGTCGGTATGGCCGCGGTTGAAGGCATAATAGGTCATCGACCCCGGCGCGGGTGCCAGAGCGGCGGTGATATTCGCGTTTGCTTCGTTTTCCTTCAGGACCGGGAAGTCATCCAGGAACACCGCCTGCTGCTTCCAATGCACCTGACCGTCCAGCATGCGCAGCATGTTGACTTCGCGCTCGGGGACATAGGTTTCGGCGATCTCGTTGATATAGGGCAACTGGTTGCCGGCGGTGTCGACCATGTGGAAATAGGGGTTGGCGACAAGACGGCGGCCTTGCGAATTGTCCTCGATCACGATGTGGGACTCGAGCGTGGGGACCACGGCGCGACCGATCGCATCAAGCTTGCCGGCATCACGCAACAGCGGCGTCGGGATGTCTTTCCAGTCAGACGGACCGTAGAAGAAATTGACGGCTTCGCCTTCACCTTCAAAGCCAAGCTCGTCCCGGCGTGCGGCGGCATCGGGATTGTGCTTGTCCATGAACTGACCCAGGAAATGCTTGGGCTGGAAGGGCTGGCCATAATCCACGGCAAAACGGTTCAGCAGGCCCGGCACCGGCACGGGGAAGGTGAACTTGACCGTGGTCTCGTCGATGGCCTCGACGGTGGCGGGTTCGCCGCCAAACAGCCAGCGGCCGGGGGTTTCGGTATAGACATTTGTATTCAGGATCAGGTCTTCATACCAGAACACAACGTCTTCAGCGGTGAATGGCGCGCCATCCGACCATTTGTGACCTGCCCGCAGATGAAAGGTCAATTCGGTGAAGCTGTCATTCCACGCCCATTCGCGCGCAATGTTGGGCACGATGGTTTGCAGGTCGTCGGAATAGCGCACAAGGTTCACATGACGCACCGACAACAGGTCAGATGTGCCGGATTCCGTGGCGCGCGAGGTGCCCCGAAGCGTGCCACCATAGCTGCCAATGGCGCTGTAGGGGGCGACGACCAGCGGCTCGGCCGGCAAACGCTCGGCAAAGGGGGGCAGGTCGCCATTGCCCTGAATTCGCGCGTTCAGATCCGCAATCGCCGGGTTCTCGGCCAAGGCCAGCGTGCAATCGGCCGCTTCCTGGAACTCGGTCAGCTCGAATTGCTGCGGGAACGTGGGCGTCAGGTTGCCCATATCGGCGACGGTGACGGGCGGGCAATCGGCGGCGGCGGCCGTGCCCAGCAACAGCGCACTTGCGCCGCCCAGAAGGGAGATTTTAAGGGAACTTGTCATGGCAGACTCCTGTGTCAGTGACGCCGGAGAGCGTGACAGCGATTCTTGACACTCTTGTAACGCAAGGTCAGGGCATAGCCTTTGGCTATGGTTTTGCGCCTGTCATCAAAGTGTCGTGGACTCCGCAAGTTTCTCGTTCAGGTTGAACAGAGCCTTGATCGCCGCCAGATCGCGCGCGTCTGACATGCAAACCAGGTAATGTCCGACCGTCGGTGCCTTTGCCCGTCCGGTCTCGATACGGATCGCGCACATCTTGGGATCTTGTGCAATCTCGCCCGCCATGACCACGCCCACGCCGATACCGGCCGCCACCGCATCACGCAGCGATTCCCACGATCCAAGATCAAGCGCGGTGTTCAGCCTGACCCCTTCCCGTACCGCGATCGCCTCGAGCACGCGGCGCGTGCCGGAGGTCGCCTCGCGCTGGATCAGCGGCCATGCGGACAGGTCGCGCAACAGCATGGTTTCCTGTCCCGCAAGCGGATGGTCCAGGCTGGTCATCAGGACAAGCTCTTCGCGGCGCAATTCCAGCATATGAAGATCCGCCTCTGCACCTGGAAGTGTAACAAAAGCCGCGTCCAGCTTGCCGCCCCGCAACTGGTCCAGCAGGTCGAACGACGCCATGCAGCGCGCTTCTATCTTTATGCCACGAAACGAATCCATGAATGCGCCCAGCACGTGCATCACGAATTGATGCGTGGAATAGCCAACGCGCAGCCGCCCCTCGCGCAGCCCGCGCAAGCCGTCCAATTCGGTGTCGATCTCTTTCGCCAGGGCCAAAAGCGTGCGCAGGCGCGGCAAGAGTTTCTCGCACAGCTCGGTCGCCACAAGGTGCTGCCCCTGGCGTTCGAACAGCCGATGCCCATACCGGGTTTCGATGGTGCTCAGATGCTTGCTGACCGAGGGTTGCGTGACCGCAAGTTCTTTGGCCGCGTCATTGATCCGCCGGGTGCGTGCAAGGGCCTCGATGACCCGCAATTGCGCAAGAGATAGACGGTGTTGCATGAAAGCCTGAACTGGACCCTGTAGACACGGATGGCTGCAACATTCAGCAATCGCCAAAGCGCCCAGCACGCACGCCAAAGCCACTCTGCCACCGCATCGAAGCCGGAAATGATATCCTGAACGAAGGAAACTGCACGCGCTTGATTTGGTCAAGCCTTACCAGCATTCCGTTGAGGGTTGAGTGCAATGCGACCTAGGTGTTCCATCCCGGATGATCACATAGACCCTCGCCGTTCCGCCCTTTTCATGGCAAGGTCGATCCTGCGCGAGGTTTGGGAGGGGGTGGGGACATGCTGATTTCTCTGCACAAACAGGCGACGACGACGCCGAAGATCCGTGCCGCGATCCAGGCGAGCACGGAGCCGGCGTGGATGGTGGCCGAACGCTACGGCATCTCCGAACAGACGGTCTGGAAGTGGCGGGGGCGCGACGACGTTCACGACCGCAGCCACACGCCGCACCGCTTGCAGACGACGCTGACGCCGCCTCAGGAGGCCGTCGCGGTGGCGCTGCGCAAGGCGCTTCTGCTGCCGCTCGACGACCTGCTCGCGGTAGTGCGCGAGTTCCTCAATCCGCACGTTTCACGCTCGGGGCTCGACCGCTGCCTGCGGCGGCACGGGGTGGGCAACCTGCAGGCGCTGAAGCCGAAGGAGCCGAAGCCCGCGCATGGCACCTTCAAGGCCTACGAGCCGGGCTACCTGCACATAGACATCAAGTATCTGCCCCACCCTCTCGGGACATTGCTGCGCAATGCCCTGCCGGGCAGTGGATGGCCGACGAGGACCGCCGCCGTTACCTCTTCGTGGCCATCGACCGAGCGACGCGGTGGGTCTTCGTGCGCATCTATCCGGCACAGACCGCAGCCAACGCGCGGAGGTTCCTGCGCGATCTGGAGCGCGCGGCGCCAATGAAGATCACCCGCGTTCTGACCGACAACGGCAAGGCTTTCACCGACCGCCTCTTCGGCCTGCGCAAGCGCGCGGCCACCGGCCAGCACGAGTTCGACATGCTCTGTGCGGACCTTGGCATCGAGCACCGCCTGACCCCGCCGCTGCGACCCCAGACCAACGGCATGGTCGAACGCTTCAACGGCCGGATCGAGGACGTCCTCCAGAGTCATCGCTTCCGGAGCGGCGAGGACCTGGATGCCGCGCGACAAACAGGCTGAGAATCCAGCGTCAATCAGGATGAGAACG
>NZ_JBHUDD010000134.1:0-12981 GCF_042677865.1 Lacimonas salitolerans
GCGCGCAGGCTGGGATGACACCTTCCTGCGCTCGATTCTCACAAACATAGCAATGGCTTAATGCCAAAAGCGATTGCCCTGCCACCCTCCCCGACGACCGCCGAGCCGTCTTCCTCTTCCTGGGCATCTTCCCACTCCTCAACGCCATCTTCGACACCGCCAGCTATGCCGCCACGCTGACCCTGATGCGCCGGGGCCTGCGGTCGCGTCTGCCGTTGCTTTGGGGGTTGGCCGATCTGGTCATCGCCTGCGGATTGTTCCTGGCCCTTGGTGCGGCGCTGGTCGGGACGATCCACGGGCTGAACGCGCTGGCGGGGGCCACGCTGCTGGACCTGCCCGCACTGCTGGATGGCGCGCGGAATGATCCCGGCGCGCATCTCTGGCTGTATCTGATGCTGTTTTCGACCATCGTGCCCACCGCTCTGCACGCTGGCCTCAGCCTTCTGGGGGTGCAGGGGCTGTGGCCGCGCGCGTGGCGCAGGCCCGTCGCTGCGTGGGTCGAGCAGGCAAATGCCTCACCGCTGGCCACCCTGCGCGCCGCGCTGGCGCTGGGGGTGATCTGGACCCTGCCGCTGGTTGTGATGGGCGGTATCGTCTGGGCGCTTTGGCAGATCGCCGGTGGCGTCATCACCACCGGCCTTGGCCACTATTTCAACGCGCTGATGTGGCTGGCGACCTGAACCGCCGCACGCTTTCCCTCCCCCTTGCGAGGGAGGGGGTCATTCATTCGATCACGCCGCCTGACCGCGTCCGCGACCGCCGCCGCCACCCTGACCACCGCCCTGGCTGCGCTTGCGCTGCTGGGCGCGACGTGCGCCGCCCGGCTTGGGTGCCGCACCGCGACCCCGGCTACCGCTGTTGCTTTTGCCGCCCGGTCCGGCCACCTTTTCCCAGGGCGTGCCCGAGGCGACGGGGATGTCGTTCTTCATCGTCTTCTGGATGTCTTTCAGTTCGCCCATCTCGTCGGGGGAACAGAAGGCAATCGCGCGCCCTTCGCGGCCCGCCCGTGCGGTCCGGCCGATCCGGTGCACATAATTCTCGGCCACGTTGGGAAGTTCATAGTTGTAGACGTGCTTGACCTCGGGGATATCCAGCCCCCGCGCCGCCACATCTGTTGCCACCAGCACCCGCACCTTGCCGGTCTTGAAGGCATCCAGCGCGCGCTGACGCTGGCCCTGGCTCTTGTTGCCGTGGATCGAGGCGACGGCGAAACCGGCGCTTTCCAGCATCCGCGACAGCTTTTCCATGCCGTGCTTGGTGCGGCCAAAAACGAGCGCCAGCTCGTCACGGTGCGCGTCCAGCATTTCCTTGAGCAGGTTGAATTTCTCGGCCTTGGCGATGTAATGCACCTCTTGCGCGATCTTTTCCACCGCCTGCCCCGGCGGGTTCACCTGCACGCGGGCGGGCTTGACCAGATAGCTTTGCGCGATCTCTTCCATCTGCTTGGGCATGGTGGCCGAGAACAGCATGGTCTGACGCGTCGCGGGCAGCAGGCCGGAAATCTTGCGCAGCGCATGGATAAAGCCCATGTCCAGCATCTGGTCGGCCTCGTCCAGCACCAGGAACTTGGCCTCGGACAGGATCAGGGCACGGCGGTCCAGCAGGTCCAGCAGACGGCCCGGTGTCGCCACCAGGATGTCGGTGCCCTTGGCCAGACGCGCGGCCTGCGCGCTGAGGCTGGCGCCGCCGACGACCAGACCCACCTTCATCGGCGTGCCCTTGATCAGATGCATCAACTGCTCTTGGATCTGCCGCGCCAGTTCGCGTGTGGGGGCGAGGACCAGCCCGCGCACGGTTTTCGGTGCGGGCTTGCCATCCATCGCCAGCATCTGCGCCACCAGCGGCAGGCCAAAGGCGTTGGTCTTGCCGGTGCCGGTCTGGGCCAGGCCCATCACGTCGCGCCCATTCATTGCGTGGGGAATGGCCTGCGCCTGAATCGGCGTGGGCGTGGTGATGTTCTGTGCCTCCAGTGCGCGCAACAGATGCGCGGGGAGGCCCAGTTCACTGAACGTATCGGTCATAATATTCATCCTTCATGCGCAAGGCGTTGCTCGCCATTGCGCCATGGGCACATCCGTACCCATCCGTGGTTGCACCGTGCGCGCTGCGGGACACACCGATTGTGCGTCCGCCGACCCGGCACCGATCCCCACGCGTGATCTTGGGAAACTCTGTCACACCACCCCTTCGCGCCCTGTTGGGGCACCGGCCTGCTCACGCGGCAAGGGCAATGGTAACGCTCAGATGGCGGTCCGAAGCGACAAAGTCAATCACTAACCGGGGTTGCTGTCGCAAAAGTCACCCTGCCCCGCTCCGCCCACAAGACGGCATCCGGTGGCGGCGGGACAAAACGGGGTGGATTCACCGCCCCCCATTCGCTACACCCCCGCCACGGATCAGCGACCGCGGGAAGCCCCATGTCAGACACCATCATCGACCGTTGCGAGGCTGCGGGCCTGCGCCTGACCGATCAGCGCCGCACCATCGCCGCGATCCTGCAAGAGGCCGAGGATCACCCCGATGTCGAGGAACTGCACGCCCGCGCCGCCGCGCGCGACAGCCGTATTTCCATCGCCACGGTCTATCGCACCGTCAAGCTGTTCGAGGAGTCCGGCATTCTGGAACGCCATGATTTCCGCGACGGGCGGGCAAGGTACGAGGACGCCGAGCGCGATCACCACGACCACCTGATCGACATGAACTCGGGCGAGGTGATCGAGTTCTGCGACCCCGAGATCGAGCTGTTGCAGGAACGCATCGCCAACCGTCTGGGCTATCGTCTGGCCGGGCACCGGCTGGAACTGTACGGCATTCCGCTGAAATCCAAGGACTGACCCCAACCGCCCCGCATCGGAGATACCCATGACACACACCCTGCGGCTGGCCATCGGCAGCGTGTTCGTGGGGCTGGTGGTGCTGGCGCTCAAGACGCTGGCCTGGGGGCTGACCGGCTCGCTTGCACTGATGTCGGATGCGCTGGAAAGCCTGGTGAACGTGGCGACGGCGCTGGCGGTGATCGTCGCCCTGCGCGTGGCGCAGCGCCCCGCCGATGCCAACCACCCCTATGGGCATCACAAGGCCGAGTTCCTGTCGGCCGTGCTCGAAGGCGTGCTGATCGTGATCGCTGCCATGGTCATCCTGCGCGAGGCCTATCACGGCCTGATGGACCCGCGCGCGCTGGACATGCCGTTGACCGGCATGATCATCACCGGGCTGGCCAGCGTGCTCAACGGCGTCTGGGCGACGATCCTGATCCGTCACGGCCGCGCGCAGCGCTCGCCCGCGCTGGTGGCCGACGGGCGGCATCTGATGACCGATGTGATCTCGTCCGCCGGGGTGCTGATCGGCATCGCACTGGCGGTGCTGACGGGCTGGCTGTGGCTGGACCCGGCGATGGCGGCGCTGGTGGCGGTCAACATCCTGTGGTCGGGTTGGCACGTCATCAAGGGCTCGGTCGGCGGGCTGATGGACGAGGCAGTGCCGGACGACCAGCTGGATACCATCCGCCGCGTGATCGCCGAGGCCGCCAGCGATGATGCCGCACTTGAGGCGCATGACCTGCGCACCCGCCACGCCGGGGCCGTCACCTTCATCGAGTTTCATCTGGTGGTTCCCGGCGACACCACGGTCGAGGATGCCCATACCCTGTGCGACCGGATCGAGGCGGCGCTGATGGCCGCCCTGCCCGGCGCGCGCGTCACCATCCATGTCGAGCCCGAGCACAAGGCAAAGCATAGCGGCATTGTCGTGCTGTCATAGCTCTGCCGCTTTCTTGTGCAGTTGACATACGCTAACGGTTGTCGGCCACCACATGAAAGCCCCCGATCCATGGATAGAAACCTGCTCGGCAGTCTGATGATGGTGTTCGCGATGGCCGCCTTTGCCATCGAGGACATGTTCATCAAGCGTCTTGCCACCGACATCTCGACCGGGCAGATCCTGATGACGCTGGGTGTCGGCGGCGCGCTGTTCTTTGGGCTGCTGGCCCTGCGCCGCGGCACGCGCCTGTTCTCGGTCGACCTGCTGCTGCCCGCCGTCCTGCTGCGCAACCTGGGCGAGGTGATCGGCACCATGGGCTTTGTCACCGCCATTGCCCTGACGCCGCTGTCCTCGGCCTCGGCCATCCTGCAGGCCACACCGCTGGCGGTTACGCTGGGGGCCGCGCTGTTTCTGGGCGAAACCGTGGGCTGGCGGCGCTGGTCGGCCATTCTGGTTGGCTTTGCCGGTGTCATGCTGATCATCCGCCCCGGTCTGGACGGATTCCAGCCCGCGTCGCTGTTTGCGGTGCAGGGCGTGATCGGTCTGGCTATGCGCGATCTGGCCACCCGCGCCACCCCCGCCCGCATCGGTGCCATGCAACTGTCGGCCTATGCCTTTGCCATGCTGGTGCCCACGGGCCTTGTGCTGCTGCTGGTGCAGGGCCACAGCCTTGTCGATCCCGCCCCTGCGCAATGGGGTGAACTGGCTGGCGCCATGCTGCTGGGCTTGATGGGGTATTACGCCATCGTCGCCGCCATGCGCACCGGCGAGGTGTCGGTCGTCACGCCGTTCCGCTATTCGCGACTGATCTTTGCCATCATCATCGGCGTCTGGGTCTTTGGCGAACGCCCGGACGCGCTGACCCTGATCGGCGCAGTGCTGATCGTGACCAGCGGGCTCTATACCCTGCTGCGCGAGGCCCGCATCCGCCGCCGCGCCCGTCGCACCGCCCGTGCAATGGCCCGCTAGCGTTATCATCGCGCCCACCCCTTCCCCTTGGGCCGCGCCCCGCCTACAAGCGGGCCAAACCCGCGCAAAACCCAAGGAAACGCCCTGATGAGCACGATAATCGACATTCACGCCCGCGAAATCCTCGACAGCCGGGGCAATCCCACGGTCGAGGTGGATGTGATGCTGGAAGACGGCACCATGGGCCGCGCCGCCGTGCCCTCGGGCGCCTCCACCGGCGCCTACGAGGCGGTCGAACGCCGCGACGGCGACGCCGCACGCTACATGGGCAAAGGCGTGCTCGAGGCCTGCGCGGCGGTCAATGGCGAGATTGCCGAGGCAATCCTGGGGCTGGACGCCACCGAACAGGTCGCCATCGACGAGGGCCTGATCGAGCTTGACGGCACTCCCAACAAATCCCGGCTTGGCGCTAACGCCATCCTCGGCGTCTCGCTGGCCGTAGCCAAGGTCGCCGCCGAATTCACCGCACAGCCGCTTTATCGCTATGTCGGCGGCACCTCGGCCCGCATCCTGCCGGTGCCGATGATGAACATCATCAACGGCGGCGAACATGCCGACAACCCGATCGACATCCAGGAATTCATGATCATGCCGGTCGCCGCGCCCACCATCCGCGACGCGATCCGCATGGGCGCCGAGGTGTTCCACACCCTGAAAAAGGAACTCTCCGCCGCAGGGCTCGCCACCGGCGTGGGCGATGAAGGCGGCTTTGCCCCCAACCTTTCGGGCACGCGCGATGCGCTGGATTTCATCCTCAGGGCCATCGAAAAGGCGGGCTACACACCCGGGCAGGACATCCACCTTGCCCTGGATTGCGCCGCCACGGAATACTTCAAGGACGGCCAGTATGTACTTGCCGGTGAAGGGAAAACCCTGACCTCCGCCGAGAATGTCGACTACCTGGCCGCGCTCTGCGCCGACTACCCGATCATCAGCATCGAGGATGGCTGCGCCGAGGATGACTGGGACGGCTGGAGGCTGCTGACCGAGCGCCTGGGCGCATCGGTGCAACTGGTGGGCGACGACCTGTTCGTGACCAACCCCGAGCGTCTGGCCATGGGCATCGAGAAAGGCTGCGCCAACTCCATGCTGGTCAAGGTCAACCAGATCGGCACGCTGACCGAAACCCTGCGGGCCGTCGAAATGGCCCACCGTGCGGGCATGACCAACGTCATGAGCCACCGCTCGGGCGAGACCGAGGACGCGACAATCGCCGATCTGGCTGTGGCCACCAACTGCGGTCAGATCAAGACCGGCAGCCTTGCCCGCTCGGACCGGCTGGCAAAATACAACCAGTTGATCCGGATCGAGGAAATGCTGGCCGAAACCGCGCGCTACGCCGGAGCGTCGATCCTCAAGTAAGCGACAGGCGGGGCCGAACCGGCCCCGCTCTCATCGCATCAGCTCGGGCAGGCAGCGGTGTAATAGGTGCCGTCGCCGCGTGCATAGGCACAGTTTCCGGTCTGACGGTTCTGCGCCACCAGCGTGCCCGCCGCAGCCCCGGCAAGACCCGCGATCAGCCGCCAGTCATCATCGGCATTCAGCGCATCGGCAGCAATCAGGCCGGCTGCGGCACCACCCGCCACGCCGGCGACAGTGCGCTGCTCCGGCGTCAGGTTCTCGCACGCCGCCAAGCCGAACAGAGCCGCACAAACTGCGGAGATCTTTAGTATATTCATGGAAACCATCCTTTATGTTGTCGCATACAGGGGGCATCCTTTTCCTCTTGCGCGTCCGCGAACAGCAGGAACCCGCACAAGCGCCCCGATGCGCCAAACCTTGCCCAGTTCACGTTTATCTCTCGGCATAGTCCCGCTGACACATCCCCGCTTGGCGCGGTTCCCCGATACGCCTACACTAAACCCATGACCGCGGATCAGATCATTGCCAAACTCGGCCTCGCCCCCCATCCCGAAGGCGGGCATTACCGCCAGACATGGGTGGCCGACGGGCCGGGCCGCCCCGCAGGCACCTGCATATATTTCCTGCTGAAAGCAGGCGAGCACAGCCATTGGCACAGGGTCGATGCCACCGAAATCTGGCATTTCCACGCAGGCGCGCCGCTGATCCTGAGCCTGTCTGAAACCGACACCGGACCGCGTCAGGATCTCACCCTCGGTCCCGATCTGGCCACCGGCCAGCAACCGCAGATCATCGTGCCGCCGCATCACTGGCAGGCCGCGCGCAGCACCGGCGACTGGACATTGGTGGGCTGCACCGTCAGCCCCGGATTCACCTTCGACGGATTCACCCTGGCCCCGCAAGGCTTTGACATCCCCTGACCTTGTCCATTGTTCATCTTGCCAGACAAACTCCGGGGGAGTCGCGCCACCGGCGCGACGGGGGCAGCGCCCCCCTGCACCGAGGCCCGGAACGGGCCGAGATATCCAGCGTCGCGCCAGCGACACCGCCGGGTCATCTACCGTCGCAGAAAATCCACCAACCCGGCGGTCGATCCATCCTTGCCCTCGGCGCTTTCCTCTCCCGACAGGACAGGCCCCAGCGCGGTGGCCATCTCCTTGCCCAGCTCGACCCCCCATTGATCGAAACTGTTGATCCCCAGCACCACGCCTTCGACGAACACGCGGTGTTCATACAGCGCCACGATCTGCCCCAGCCGCCGGGGCGTCAGCCGATCATAGGCCAGCATGACCGAGGGCCGGTTGCCCGGAAACACCCGGTGGCGCGCCTGAACCTCGGCCGCGTCACCGTGCCAGCCGCGCGCCGCCAGCATCACGCGCGCGCTGTCCAGATCGCGCCCCTTCATCAACGCCTCGGCCTGCGCCAGGCAATTGGCCACCAGCAACCTGTGATGATGCGCCAGATGCGGTTCGTGACCTTCGGCGGCCACCATGAATTCGCAAGGCACCACATCGGTGCCCTGGTGCAAAAGCTGGTAGAACGCATGCTGACCGTTGGTCCCTGGCGCGCCCCAGACGATCGGGCCGGACACCCGGCCCAGATCGGCCCCGTCGATGGCCACCCGCTTGCCGTTGCTCTCCATCTCCAACTGCTGAAGATACGGCGGCAGCAACGCCAGCCGCTGATCATAGGGCAGCACCGCCCGGCTGGGATAGCCGCAGATCTGCCTGTGCCAGATGCCCACCAGCGCCAGCAGCACCGGCAGGTTCCCGGACTCGGGCGCGGTGCGGAAATGCGCGTCCATCGCCGCCGCCCCGTCCAGAAAGCGCGCGAACTCATCCGGCCCGATAGCGATCATCAGGCTCAGCCCGATCGGTCCCCAGACCGAATAGCGCCCGCCGACCCAATCCTCGAACCCGAACACCCGCTCGGGCGCGATCCCGAATTCCGCCGCACGCTCGGTCGAGGATGACAGCGCCACGAACTGCGCGCCCGGATCGGCCACCGTTTCCGCCATCCAGTCGCGCGCCGTGGCGGCATTGGTCATGGTCTCGATGGTGGTAAAGGTCTTCGAGGCCACGATGATCACCGTCGTCTCCGGGTCCAGTCCCGCCAGCGTGTCGTGGATATGCGCGCCGTCCACGTTCGACACAAAATGCACCCGCGGCCCGTCGTGATAGGGTGCCAGCGCCGCCACCGCCATGGCCGGGCCAAGATCCGATCCGCCGATGCCGATGTTGACCACATCGGTGATCCGTCCGCCCTGCCCGGCAAAGGCCCCGCCGCGCAGCGCCGTGGCAAACCGCGCCATGCGCGCGCGGGTCTCGATCACGCCGGGCATCACATCCTGCCCGCCGGTCTCGATCACCGCGCCTTCGGGCGCGCGCAACGCCGTGTGCAACGCCGCCCGCCCTTCGGTGCGGTTGATCTTGTCCCCGGTGAACATCGCCTCGCGCACCTCGGCCAGCCCCGCCTGTGCGGTCAGCGCGATCAGCGCCTCGCGGATCTCGGCGTCGATATTGGTCTTGGAGTAGTCCAGCAGCATGCCGTCGAACCGCGCCGAGAACCCGTCAAATCGCGCGCCATCCTCGAACAGCGACCTGATCCGCCGCTGCGCCACCTGCGCCTGTAACCCTTGCAACCTGTCCCAGATATCCATCATGCTGCCCAATGCACTGTCGCGTCCTTCAAAATCGCCGCCACCGGCGCTTCCTGCGGTGGCAGGCCCTGCGCGCGCTCAAGCGCCGCGCGCTTGTCATCTCCGGTGATCACGACATGCAGCGACAGCGACGCCACCAGCGCCTGCGCGCTCAGCGTGACGCGCGGCTGCGCCTGACCCGGCGCGCGCATGGCCACCAGCGCCGGTGCCTGCGCATCCAGCGCCAGCCGCAGGGCATCGCCGCGCGGAAACAGGCTGGCCGTGTGCATGTCCGCCCCCATCCCCAGCAGGGCCACCGCCGCAGGCAGCAACGGGGCCACCTGCGCCTCCAACTCCGGCAACGCCTGTTCGGGGGTTTGCCCGGCCCGATGATAGGGCAGGAACCGTGCGGCCGCCGCCTTGTCCACCAGCAATCGTGCGCGCACCAGCGCCGCGTTCGACGCCGCATCGGCTTCGGGCACCCAGCGCTCGTCCGACAGGATCACATCGACGCGGTCCCAATCCAGATCGACCGCGCACAGATCGTCGAACACCGGCCCCGGCGTCGTTCCGCCCGGCACGATCAGCGTGGCGCGAGGCTGCTGTCGCAGGGCCGCGCCCAGTGCCCCGGCCATCACATTGGCCAGGTCCAGCGCCAGCATCTCAGCATCGGCGTATTCCAGCAGTGTCATGCCCGTATCTCCCTCCAGGCGCGGCCATCGCGATGCATCAGGGCCAGCGCTTCGTCCGGTCCGGCGCTGCCGGTGTCATAGGGCAGCGGCGCGCCCGCCCCTTCGGTCCAGCCCGCGATGATCGGATCGGTCCAGGCCCAGGCCGCCTCGACCTCGTCACCGCGCATGAACAGGGTCTGGTTGCCCCGGATCACGTCCATGATCAACCGCTCATAGGCATCTGGTACGTCCTCGGCCTCGGGTCCCAGCGCCTGCGCGAACGTCATGTCCAGCGGCACATCCACCAGACGCATGCCCCCCGGTCCGGGTTCCTTGATCGTCACGCCCAGGTCGATCCCCTCGTTGGGCTGCAACCGGATCGTCAGGATGTTGCGGTGCTGCCCGGCCTCGGGGCCAAAGATCGAATGCGGCGTGTCCTTGAACACCACCGCGATCTCGGACGTGCGTGCGCGCAGCCGCTTGCCGGTGCGCAGGTAGAACGGCGTGCCCGCCCACCGCCAGTTGGAAATCCGCGCCTTCAGCGCGATGAAGCTCTCGGTGGTCGATTCCGCGTTGCCCACATGCTCGCGAAATCCCGGTCTGCCGCCATCGGCCAGATACTGACCGCGCACCACATCGTCCGGCTTGACCGGGTCCAACGCGCGGATGACCTTGAGCTTTTCGTCACGCACCGCGTCGGGGTCAAACTTGGCGGGCGGCTCCATCGCGATCAGGCACAGCAATTGCATCAGATGGTTCTGCACCATGTCGCGCATGGCTCCTGCGCGCTCGTAATACTCGCCGCGCCCGTCGACGCCGATGGTTTCGGCCACGGTGATCTGGATGTGATCAACATACTGGCTGTTCCACAGCGGCTCGAACAGCATGTTGCCGAACCGGATCGCCATCAGGTTCTGCACCGTCTCCTTGCCCAGGTAATGATCGATCCGGTAGATTTGTCCTTCGGTGAAATACCGCGCCAGATCGGTGTTCAGCGCCCGGGCCGAGGCCAGATCGCGGCCAAAGGGCTTTTCCACCACGATCCGCGTGTCCGCCCCCGCCATGCCGTGCCGCTGCAACCGTTCCGCCAAGGGACCGAACAGCGCAGGCCCGACCGAGAAATAGAACGCCCGCACGCGGCCTTCGTCCAGACGCGCGGCCAGATCGGACCAGCCCTGATCCCCCAACGCATCCAGCGTGACATAGCCCAGCATGTCCAGAAACCGCGCGCGTTCCGCGCAGCCCGCCGGCTGCGCGTACTCGTCCAGCGCCGCGCCCACGAAATCACGATAGCCCGCATCGTCCATCTCGGTGCGCGCCGCCCCGATCACCTGCGCGCCTTCGGGCATCTGCCCGGCACAGAACCGCCGGTACAAGGCCGGCAGGATCTTGCGCCGCGCCAGATCGCCGGTGCCGCCGATTACGACCAGATCGAACGGATCGACAGGAATGACTCGCGAGACCATGGCACACCTTGCATTGCTGCGCCGCAGAGTAACACGCCCACCCACGGGCACAATCCCGCAGAGGCCCTGCGTTGGAGCCACTTGCGCCAGACAAAGTTGCCATGCCCCAACGCCTTGCGAAGGCGCATCGCCCCCGTCAGCCACGGCTACTTGGGCAACAGGCCAGGTCGCTCACCCCGACCGACAGACCGACTGAAGCCACATCCGCAGCGCAACAACGATCGGCTTACAAGCGATTAAAAAAATCTATTGCCTGCGAACTGATCCACGCCGGGGCGAGCGCACCCGCCCCGTGACCTGAATGTTCATAGGCTGAACTTGCGAAGTGCGATCTCAACCATTTGCTCTGAAACACCAAAGTACTTTGCCAACTCACTTGACTTGCGTCCGTGCAATGAGATCGCGGCCTCAAGTGCGCCATCGCCAAATAACAGAACATCGGCAACCGCGTTTGCTTCAGCTTCCTGCTTGGGTTCGTAGTAGAACTCGTCATCGCCACGGTTCAAGTGCAACGGATCGAAAATCGGATCAGATCGATCTACATGGAGCAAGAAGTGTCCTAGTTCGTGTAGCACCGCGAACCGCTTAGAAACTATTGAATGGTTTTTGTTCACCTCGATTGCGTAGCCTGCTTCCGCGAAAGGGTCTGAGACAAGTCTTCCCGCCATACGACGAGGAAGACCTTCAAGTTCACGGACATCTAATCCCAAGCTCTCTGCAAGTTCCTTGACAGATTGTATTTTCCCTGGGCGCATCATCCCGAGATTGAAGTTCCTCAGTGTGTTGCGCTGGTGTCCGTCCTCTGGAAGCCTCTTGAACAAATCTCGTAGAGATATCATGTGTCCCTGCGGCCATAGTTCTTCCCGAACGCCCCAGAAAATCCTTTAGATTCAATACGCCTGTAAGAGCGCCGGAGTGAAATTTCTCCCATCTGGGACCGAAAATCCTCCCGAAAGACTGGATTCGCGACAACAAAAAGGCCCGCCGAAGCGGGCCCAGATCAAAGATGGTGAACCAGAATGGTTAGCCGGGGTGCTTGCGAACACGCGGTTGACGTAAGCGGAGCGGGTCCAGATCCGGCAGCCTGAACCTGACGGTGTTCACCCCGACCGGACCCGCAACCCGGCATGCTGGAATATCCCCGGCCAAGACGGCGCCAAGAATTTCGCCGGTTGACCGTCCGGTCCTCTTGGTCGCGCTCACGACATCGACCAACCCGGCAGAAGCGGCTTGAACAGGAAGGTTTTCGAGGCAGGCAAGAAACTTGGTGACGTCATCTCGCGCGAAAGCGAGCTTCGCGATACCCACATCGGCATCACCCCCGACGATGGAAGTAATGACGCCCTCGCGGTAAATGCTCTCCGCTTGGGTCCGGGTGCATACTATGGCCTCGGGGAGTTGGCTGAGGCTGACGCTGCCAGCGACATATCGGCAAAGGCGCTCTGTCTCTGCAGCGGGGAAGACCAGCCGGCTCGCCGCGGTATCCCAGCTGTCGTTCGAGGCGAAGCCAGCCTGAACCATGATCTTGCGGAGCCGCTTCCTGTGGAGGCCCGTAGCGACGGAAAGGCTGTGGACCGAGTGCAGGCGACGCCCCTCGACGCGCTGCCCTAACAGAACCTCGTCAGGTTCGACGATCATCGTGTTGAGGATGTGCTCCCGAAGGAGGTGTTTGATCGGCCCTAGGTCGACCACCGGACTGGTATACGCCAGCCACTCATAGAAACGCCCGTAGACGGCCTTTGGGCCCGCCTGACCGGCGGAAGTTGTCGACATCGATGCGATCCGCCCCAGCGCCTCGTTCACGGCCTCAGGGCCTTCCCGCGCGATCTCATACCCGACGGCCCCGGCCTCTCGCCAGTCCTCGTCAGTCAAGCCCTTATGATGATAGTGCAGGCCGGAAAGTTGGACTGGCGCGAGGTTACGAAGAGCTTCGTTTTGGCAGGCCCGCCCGGCACGGGCAAGACCATGCTGGCCGAGGCGCTGGCCCGGTCCGCCGGTATAACCCTCGTCAAGACATCCTATTCAGACGTTCAGAAAGCCGGGCACCAAGGCGATGCTCTGAAGGCTGCCGCGCGACAAACAGGCTGAGAATCCAGCGTCAATCAGGATGAGAACG
>NZ_JBHUDD010000135.1:0-14453 GCF_042677865.1 Lacimonas salitolerans
TGCCTCGATTTTCTCCCAGCTCCAAAACAACTCTCGCCGCCTCGGTCCCGCCCCAACCGCGCCTCAGCGCCGCCGGTGAAGGGCTATTTAAGGAAAGCGCCGACAGAGCGCAAGAGGTTTTTTCGCTCTCTGTACGATTTTTCTGACCAAACCTGAAAATCTGCTGAAAAGCAGGCATTTTCGCGTTTGACGGCCAATGATCCCATGGAACCGGTCAAACGCCAACTTGTCGAGATTGCTGTGGAAACCTGCGGCCGGGGCGTTCGGAACAGATGTTTGCCAGATGGCTTCGCCGTGAAGCCACCAGTCCATGATGCGGCGATCCGCACCATGGCTACGGCGACAGACCTTTCATCCATCATGATCCGGCGCACCTCGACGGCCGTCGCCACACGCGCGGGTCGTCCGGGCCTTGTGGCGCGGCTCCGGCGAACCGTTTCCACGCAGTGGGCAGGGCCTGTCCGTGATACACTGGTCGGAATTTCAAACCGCAGTTCATTCGAATCACTCAATTCAAGGGCAGTATGTTCATGGCTCAAATCGACCGTTACGAAGCAAATGTGGCGCTGGTAGCAGCGGATTCCGAGCGCCTGTCCAGCTCGCTCCAGGCGCTGGATCTGGCCCAGATCACCGCCGAGGCCGCACTGAACCTGCCCGACACACTGGCCAACCGCCTTGAGACCCGATCCTCGGCGATCCGGCTCAACCAGACCATCGTGAACGTTCTGGACGGATTGCCCTATGGAATCGGTTTCGCCGTTCGCCAGATCGACCGCGTGTCCGACTCGCTGGGCGATGCGCTTGGGGCGCAGGTCCGCATCCTGCGCAATCTTGGTGACAGCTGGGATCCGGTCCGGACAAAGGTCGAGTTTGCGGGTATCCTGATCGGCACGGCCAACACCGCTGTCCAGCCGGTCCAGGTGTCGCTGCAGAACCGCGTCACAGAGCTGGAGTTGCTGCGCGATGCGATGGGATCCGAGATGCTTCCTGCGTCGTCGGACATCATCCCGCGCATGGCAGAGTTCAATCTTTCTGCCGAAGCGTGGCAGGAGGTCCGCCAGACGGCGCTGGACCTTCTGCCTTCCATCGACGCCTTGGCCCGGAACATCGAAGACGCCGGCACAGCGTTGAGGGCAAACCTGCCGTCACTTGCACAGCTCGACGCCAGGCTCGATTCCGCGCTCGGCGTGTTTCAGGGTGCGGCCAATACCCTGCGCAACATCTACGACAGCCTGAACATCAACATCAATCTCGGCTTTACCAGGATCAACCTGATCTCTGCCATCGACACGATCGCCAGCTTTGCCGGGTTTATCCAGAACACGATCGAAGGAATCGTGATCGATATTCTTGAACGCGTTGGGTTCAACACGAACATCTTTGGTGGAGTGGAAAACGCGGTTCTCAGCGCCCTCAACCCGCTTTTTGCGCAGTTTGCCGGGCTGGGCGCAGCCACGGCAGCTATTCTGGAGGATCTGCAGGCCCTCATCTCGACCGTGACCACCCAGATCGAGGCCGCCTTCCTTGCCATCGCCGAGGCCATCGGGATCGATACGCTGTTTGCGAACGAGTACGCGGCGCCGGATGGCGGGATCATGGTTATCAGCAACCCGGATTCGGAATATGCGATCTTTGGTGGCTCGGGGAACGACACCTTGCGCGGCGGCGCAGCGACAGGCGACCTTTTCGTCTTCGGTGCCGAGGGCGACGACTACATAGAAAGCGGGGCTGGCGATGACGAGCTGTTCGGCAATGCCGGTGACGACACGCTGAACGGTGGCGCGGGCGACAATCTCTTGATCGGCGGGCCCGGTATCGACACCGCCGTCTATACCGGGCTGGACCTTGCCGACATCGCGCTGTCGGTGAACGGCGACCTGTTGATAATCGCCGCCCCCGATGGCACCGACCGGGTACAGGGGGTGGAGTTCTTTACCTTCGATGACGGGGTGCGCAGTCTGGCCGACCTGCTGAACGGGGCACCGCGTGCCCTGACCGGCACGGGCGGAGATGACCTGATCACCGGGTTTGCCGGCAACGACACGATCCGCGGCGGCGCAGGCGATGACACAATCAACGCCGGCAGCGGGTTTGATCTGGTCTATGGCGGGATGGGCGACGATCTGGTCCGCGGTCTGAACGGATTCGACACGCTCCATGGTGATCGCGGCAATGACACGCTGCTTGGCAATGCCGGCAATGATCTGTTGTTTGGCGGTGCCGGTGACGATCTGCTGAACGGCGGCATCGGTTTCGACGAGATGCATGGTGGTTTGGGTAATGACACGCTGGCCGGGCTTGAGGGATTCGACACGCTCTACGGCGGATCAGGCAATGACAGTTTGCAGGGCAATGCAGGCAATGACGTGCTGTACGGCGGAGGTGGGGCCGACCGTCTGGAAGGCGGGATCGGGGCGGATATGCTGCATGGCGATGCCGGCAACGATCTGCTGTTTGGTGGCAGCGGGTTCGATGTTCAGTATGGTGGCGCCGGTAATGACACGGTCTATGGCAACGCAGGCAACGATACGCTGGATGGCGGCGCCGGCAATGACCTGCTCTTCGGCGGTCTCGGAGCGGATACGTTTATCTTTGGCGTGGGCTATGACCATGACCGCATCGCCGACTTCCAGACCAACATCGACATCATCAATTTGCACGCCGACCTTCTTGGCAGTGGCAATCCGGCAGCGACTGACCTGATCCCTTTCGCCGGGCGCACTGCCGACGGCTTTCTGATCCTCGACTTCGGGGACGGTGACACGCTGACCTTTGCCGGGGTGACGAATACCGGGGCCATTCTGGACAACGTGGTATTTGTCTGATCAGACGACGACCGGGCTTTTGGCTGGCAAGTGCAAGGTCATGCTTTCCTTGCGGGATCGAGGTCGGGCACAGAGTTTGTGATCTGTGCGATGGCCTTATCGATGTCGGCCATGACCCTGATTGCCGCCTGCTGCTTGACCGGACCATAGCCGCGGATATCCATCACCATCGCGGCGATCCGCGCGGACTGCGGCAGGGTTTCGGGCGTCAGCCCTGCCACCAACCGCTCCAGCAGGCGATGATAGTCATCGATCAGCGCCCGTTCCATCCTGCGTTCGGCAGTGCGGCCGAATACATCCCACCGGGTGCCGCGCAGATGCTTCATCCTTGCCAGCATACGGAATGCGGGCTGCATCCACGGGCCAAAGGCGCGCTTGACTGGGCGGCCCCGCGCATCCGTCCTGGCCGGGATCATCGGCGGCGCGAGGTGATGTTTGACGGTGAACTTGCCCTCGAACCGGTCTTTCAGACTGTCATAGAACCCGGTGTCGCTGTGCAGGCGGGCGACCTCGTACTCGTCCTTGTAGGACATCAGCTTGAACAAACCCTTCGCTGCCGCCTCGGTCAGGGCCCCGGCCTCTCCGGCCACATTCGTTTCCGCGCGGCGCACCTTTTCAATCGCCGCACGATATGAGGCTGCCCAAGCCGCATCCTGATAGTCCGTCAGGAAGGCGGCACGGCGGTCAATCATCTGTTGCAGGGTCTGGACCGTACTCACCGGCAGGTTGGCCGCCTTTTCCACTGCGGCCCTGTCATGCACCACAAGCCTGCCCCAGGTGAAGGCATCCTTGTTCAGCTCGGGCTTGACGCCGTTCAACTCGATCGCACGCATCAACGACGCATGGCCGAGCGGAACAAGCCCGGCCTGCCACGCCGCCCCCAGCATCATCACGTTGGCAAAGACGGTATCCCCGACCAGCGCCTCGGCCAGCGCATTGGCATCCAGCGTGTGCAGCCCCTTTGCATCCACCGTCTGCGTGATCGCCTCCAGTCGTGCCGTCGCGTTCAGGTTGGCATCGCGGTTCTGCACCAGATCGCCAGTGGGCATCTGCGCCGTGTTCACGACCGCGCGGGTCAGACCCTTAGCATAGGTGGCCGAGGCCTTGGGCGAGGTGCTGACAACCAGATCGCAACCGATCAGCGCATGGGCCGTGCCGGGTTCGATCCGCGCCTGGTTGATGCCTGCCGTACTGCCTGACATGCGAATATAGCTCAGAACCGGGCCGAACTTCTGGGCGAACCCCATGAAATCCAGAACCGACGCGCCCTTTTGTTCAAGATTGGCCGCCATGGCGATCAGCTGACCCACGGTGACCACGCCGGTGCCCCCAACGCCGGTGACAAGGATGTCCCACGGCGTTTCAAGACCGGGCAGATCAGGTGCGTGCAAGGTACCGGCCAGGGCGTCGAACGTGGCGCGATCCGCCCCGGCGCCGGATTTGCGCAGCGTGCCGCCCTCGACCGTGACAAAGCTGGGGCAGAACCCGTTCAGGCAGGTGAAATCCTTGTTGCACGAGTTCAGGTTGATCTTTCGCTTGCGGCCAAACTCGGTTTCCACCGGCTCGACGCTCAGACAGTTGGATTCGACCGAGCAGTCGCCGCAGCCTTCGCAGACCAGCGGGTTGATGACGGCGAATTTCTTTGGGTCATCCATCTTGCCCCGCTTGCGCAGGCGGCGTTTTTCCGTGGCGCAGGTCTGTTGATAGATCAGGACGGTGGTGCCCGGTATCTCGCGCAATTCACGCTGTATGCGGTCCAGTTCGCGGCGGTGTTCGATCCTGACACCCGCCGGAAAATCGGACTGGCGAAACCCCTCGGGCTGGTCCGAGACGACAACCAGCTTCTTCACCCCTTCGGCCAGCATGCTGTGCGCGATCTGATGCACCGAGATCGGCCCGTCCACGGACTGCCCGCCGGTCATCGCCACGGCATCGTTGAACAGGATCTTGTAGGTGATGTTCGTGCCCGCCGCGATCGCCTGTCGCACCGCCAGCGAGCCGGAATGGTAATAGGTACCTTCGCCAAGGTTCTGGAACACATGCCGGTTGCCGTTGAACTTCGACCGCGCGACCCAGTTCACGCCCTCGCCGCCCATCTGGATCAGCGAGGTGGTGTTGCGGTTCATCCAGCTTGCCATGAAATGACAGCCGATCCCGGCCAGCGCCTGACTGCCCTCGGGCACCTTGGTCGAGATGTTGTGCGGACAGCCCGAGCAGAAATAGGGCGTGCGCGCGGCACCCTGCACGTCGATCAGGCTGGGTGGTGTCGCGGCGGCCTCGGCCACGGGTGTCAGGTTCAGATCGGGAAAGTTCCGGTCCAGCCGGGCGGCGATGATCCGGGCCAGCATCACCGCGCCCAACTCGTGCGTCCAAGGCACCAGACGCGCGCCATGTTCGTCATACTTGCCGACCATGCGGTTGGGCTTTTGGCCGGGAACATCGTAGAAATGCTCTTTTAGCTGGCTTTCGATGATGCCGCGCTTTTCCTCGATCACCAGCAATTCCTGCTTTTCGGCGGCAAAGCGCAGCGCGCCCTGCCCCTCCAGCGGCCAGACCATCCCGACCTTGTAGATGTCGATGCCGATCTCGGCCGCGCGGGCCCGGTCGATGCCCAGCAGGCGCAGCGCCTCGAGCACATCAAGATGCGACTTGCCGGTGGTCACGATCCCGAACCGGGCATCATGGCCCCATTCGGCCCGGTCGATCGGATTGGCGCGGGCAAAGGCCAGAACCGCCTCTTTCTTGTCCTCCATCCGCTCTTCGATCTGGGGGCCAGGCAGGTCCGGCCAGCGATAGTGCAAGCCATCCTTGGGCGGGGTATAGTCGGGGGCGACGAACACGCGATCCTTCGGCAGGTCGAACGACATGCCGCTTTCGACCACTTCGGAAATTGCCTTGAACCCGACCCACATCCCCGAAAACCGCGACAGCGCGTATCCCCATTCGGCAAAGGGCAGGAACTCGGCCACGTTTGCCGGGTGCAGCGTCGGCATGAAAAAGTTCATGAAGGCCACATCCGACTGATGCGGCATCGAGGACGAGACACAGCCGTGATCGTCACCCGTCACCACCAGCACGCCCCCGTAGGGCGACGCGCCATAGGCATTGCCATGCTTGAGCGCATCCGCCGCCCGGTCCACCCCCGGCCCCTTGCCATACCACAATCCGAAAACGCCCTGGCACGTCCGGTCAGGGTCGGTTTCCACCTGCTGGGTGCCAATCATCTGGGTCGCGGCAAATTCCTCGTTCACAGCGGGCAGAAACTCGATGCCCGCCTCGGCCACCAGTTCCTGATGGCTGCCGATCTCAAGGTCGACCCCCCCGACCGGAGAGCCGCGATACCCCGAGACATACCCGCGCGTGTCCAGACCCGCCGCCCTGTCGCGACGCGCCTGATCCAGTGCGATGCGAACGATGGCCTGCGTGCCGGTCAGGAACACGCGGCCGCTGCTGCGCGTGTAGCGGTCGGACAGTTCGTAGTTGTGCAGGATCGGCGTCTGGTCGGTCATGGTTCCCCCTTGTCTGGCGGACGATGCCAGATCAGCTTTGACCAAGTGTACGCCAATCCTGTGATATGTGCTTTCACTCTGGCTCTCATCAGGGCAGGATATGATCAGAAATTCTCACAGTTGGGGAGAGGATGAAAAAAATTTATCAACTTGATGCGGTTGAGCTGAAAATGCTGCCAATCCTGCAAACCGATGCCTCGCTCAGCGTGTCCGACCTTGCCGAGGCCACGAACAGTTCACCCGCGACGTGCTGGCGCAGGCTGAAAAGCCTCGAGGACAACGGGGTGATCGGTCCACCCGTGCGGATCGTGAACCCGGCCCGGATCGGCAGGAACATGGATGTGTTCTGTCAGGTGCGGATGAAATCACAGGATGCGGCGGCCCGAGACGCACTGAAACGCGCGGTCGAGCAAGAGCCGACAATTGTCGAGGTCTATTCGACATCGGGCGACTGGGATTACATGCTGCACCTTGTCGTGCGCGATATCGAGGATTTCGAAACCATCCTGATGCGCAGGATCCTCGAACTGGACTGCGTCGCCAATACCTCGACCCTGTTTGCCTTGCGGCGCATCAAGCACACGACGATGATCCCGGTCAGCTCGGACACAGGTCGCTAGTCGGCAATTGTCGCGACAGATCGCCGTGCATTATCGCTAGAACCAGGCCGTCGAACCGGGATCGCCACGGAGCCAGAGAATTATTGCCGCTTGGGTGATGTGAATGCTTGTGCGCCCTACGTCACTTTTTCAACTGGCCCCATCACGGTATCATGCGTGCTGAAATCGCCAAATTTTGCCTTTCAGGCAAAGCGCAGACCCATTAACCTGACGCAACCTAGCGCACCGCTTTTGCCAATTCATATCTGACCGGGAAATTTGGTAGCGGAGGAGGGACTTGAACCCCCGACACGCGGATTATGATTCCGCTGCTCTAACCAACTGAGCTACTCCGCCACTGAGTGACGCGGGATTTATGGGACAAGGCCGGTGTGGTCAAGCCCGGAAATCGCGCTTTTTCATCTGGCAAACCTCAAGCTTGCCGATCAGTCCCACATCCATTCGAAGAAACCCGGTCCTGCCTCGTCCAGCAGGTCGCGCGCCATGGCCTGTGCCAATGCCACACCGTCCGTGATGGGGGCGGTGCGATCGGCCCCGATCCGGTCGGACCCGTCTGGGCGCAGCACCTCGCCGCGCAGGCGCAGGGTGTTGCCGTCAAGCTCGGCCAGACCGGCGATGGGGGTTTCGCACGAGCCGTCGAGAGCCGCCAGAAACGCGCGCTCGGCTGCCAGCCGCTGACCTGTCTGGCCGTCATGGATCGCTTCAAGCATGGCGGCCGAATCCAGATCGTCGGTGCGACGTTCGATCCCGATGGCACCTTGTGCGATGGCGGGCAGCATGTCCTCGGGAGCGATGGCCTGCTTGGCGACCTCGGCCATGCCCAGCCGGTTCAGCCCGGCCTGTGCCAGGAATGTCGCCTGCGCCACGCCATCTTGCAGTTTTTTCATCCGGGTCTGCACATTGCCGCGAAACTCGACCACCTGAAGATGCGGAAACCTGTTGAGCAACTGCGCGCGGCGGCGCAGCGAGGACGACCCGACAATCGCGCCCTGCGGCAGATCCTGCAGGCTGTCTGCCGTCACGCTGACAAACGCATCGCGCGTGTCCTCGCGCGGCAGGTAGCAATCCAGCATCAGGCCGGCGGGTTGCTGCGTCGGCATGTCCTTCATCGAATGCACGGCGATGTCGATCCGGCCTTCGGTCAACGCCTCTTCGATTTCCTTGGTGAACAGACCCTTGTTGCCGATCTCTTTCAGCGGGCGGTCGGCGTCGATCATGGCGCGGTTGTCGCCCGTGGTCTTGATGACCACGATTTCGAACGCCTCTTCGGGCAGGGAGAAGGCGCGCATCAGCCGGGTGCGGGTTTCATACGCCTGCGCAAGGGCAAGCGGCGAACCGCGGGTTCCGATCCGAAGGGGCGAGGCGGGGCTGGGCAATTGTGTCGTCATGCGCATTGCTTAGACGTGTCAGGTTGCCCTGACAAGCGTCCTGCGCTTGACATTGTGTCGTCGGGGGGGGACGACAACACAAATGCGAAAGGACAGCCCATGGCAGACAAGACGATCCTGAAGGCTTTGGCCGGTGAAACTCAGGCCACGCCGCCGATCTGGATGATGCGGCAGGCCGGAAGGTATCTGCCCGAATACCGCGCCACGCGCGCGCAGGCCGGGGATTTTCTGTCGCTGTGCTACAATCCCGATCTGGCCGCCGAGGTGACGTTGCAGCCGATCCGCCGCTACGGGTTCGACGGGGCGATCCTGTTTGCCGACATACTGCTGATCGGACAGGCGATGGGCTCGAAACTGTGGTTCGCCGAGGGCGAAGGCCCGCGCATGTCCACCATTACCGATGCCGCCGGGGTGGCCGCCCTGCGCCCCGCCTCCGACGTGCACGAGACGCTTGCGCCCATCTATGAAACCCTGCGCATCCTGTCGCGCGAACTGCCGCGCGAGACGACCTTGATCGGCTTTGCCGGGGCCCCCTGGACCGTCGCCACCTACATGATCGGCGGCAAGGGCAAGGACGAGCAAAAGGCGGCCCATGCCTTCAAGGCGGCGGATCGCGCGGCATTCGCCCAGTTGATCGACCGCATCGCCGACGCGACGGTGGAATACCTGTCGGCACAGATCGACGCCGGGGCCGAGGTGGTCAAGATCTTCGACAGTTGGGCCGGCAGCCTGAAGGGCCAGGATTTCGCCGATTTCAGCGAGGCCCCGATCGCGCGCATCATCCGCGACCTCAAGGCGCGCCACCCGTCCACCCCCATCATCGCCTTCCCGCGCGAGGCAGGCGACGGCTATATCGGATTCCACAAGCGCACCGGGGCCGATTGCGTGGCCGTGGATGACAGCGTGGATGCCGCATGGGTGGCGCAGAACGTGCAGGTCGATGGCTGCGTGCAGGGCAACCTGAAATCCAGCCACATGGTCACCGGCGGTCAGCCGCTGGTGGATGAAACCCGCCGCATCGTCGATGCGCTGAAGGGCGGGCCGCATATCTTCAACCTTGGTCACGGAATCACCCCGGATGCCAACCCCGACAACGTGCAGCTGATGATCGACACGGTGCGCGGCATGTAATCGACCCGGGTGGGCCTTCTGGCCCACCCTCGGCATCACCCCCGCGATGCCCGGTTGACCAGCCAGACGCCGGTGACGCAGACCGCCATGCCGGCCATTGCCACGGGCGTCATCACCTCGCCCAGAACCAGCCACGCAACCAGCATCGCCAAGGGTGGCACAAGATACATCAGCGACGATATCTTTGTTGCATCGCCCCGCTGCACCAGCCCGACAAAGAGGCTGATCGAGACGATGGAATTGGCAAGGATCAGATAGGCCAGCGAAATCGCCAGATCGCCGGTCCAGATCACCTGTCCCAGCCCGAACCACAGCGCCACCGGGGCCATCACGGCAAAACCCACCGCGTATTGCACGATGCCACCGACGATCGGATCGGTGCGCCGTCCGTGCCATTTTTCAAACAGCGTGGCGCCGGTGATTGCCAGCAGCGCCGCCACGGCGAAAGGCACGGCGACCCACGGGCTTGGCCCCACCGTGCGCCCGCCCAGAATCACGATCACCACGCCCAGCAATCCCAGCAGCAGGCCCAGCCACAGCCGAACTCCCGCGCGCCCTGCCCCAACCAGCGGCGCAAGCGAGGCGACGAGAATCGGCTGCAACGCCATGATCAGCGCCGTGGTGCCCGCGTTCATGCCGTTTTCCATCGCCACATAGGCCCCGCCGAAATACAGGCACTGGATCACGAAGCCCGAGATCGCCACCACCGTCCAATGCGCGGCGTCTCGCGGCCAGACCGGGCGATGCACCAGCAGCACGGGCAGCAACACCAGCACCGCCAGACCATAGCGCAGCGCCAGCAGGGTCATCGGCTCGATATAGGGCAGGCCAAGCTTGGCAAAGGTATATCCCCCCGCCCAGAACAGCACGAAGATCACCGGCGCGGCGCGCCAGAACAGGCTATCGTCCTGATCGGGGGATGAAACACTCATCCCCGCACCAAAGAGCAACCGGCGCGCGGCTGCAACTGCGAAAACGATGTTTCCCTGCCATTAACGATCCCAGACAAAACCGCTGTATTGTCTGCCCATCGCCAAAGTCCTGCCCGATTTCAGCACCATACACGGCGTTGAAAAAGAATGATTGAGGGTATCGACGCATGGACCGATTGACCGAAATGGAGGCATTTGCCACCGTCGTGGATCAGGGCGGGTTCACGGACGCCGCCAAGAAACTGGGCATCTCCAAATCCGCGGTGTCAAAGCATGTGTCGAGCCTTGAGGCCCGTCTGGGCTCACGTCTGCTGAACCGCACCACGCGGCGCGTCAGTCCGACCGAGATCGGCCTTGCCTATTACGACCGCGCCCGCCGCGTGCTGAATGACGCGGGCGAAGCGGATGCGCTGGTCACCTCCATGCAATCCGCGCCCTCGGGGCTGCTGCGGATCAGCGTGGCCACCGATTTCGGCGTGAATCACCTGTCGCCCGTTCTGGGCAATTTCCTGCAGGAGTATCCCGAGATCACGGTGAACATGGTGCTGAACAACCGCTACGTCGAACTGATTTCCGAAGGCTTCGACATGGCCGTGCGGATCGGCGATCTGGAAGACAGCAGCCTGCGCGCCCGCAAGCTGACCGAGACGACAAAGCGGATGATCGCCGTGCCGTCCTATTTCCAGAAATACGGACGCCCGCAGAAGATCGACGATCTGAACGATCACAAGCTGCTGCATTACTCGAACCAGTCGGCGGGCAACGTGTGGAAACTGACCGCGCCCTCGGGCGAGAAACGGCAGGTCCGCACCGCCGGCTGGCTGAGCGTGAATGACGGGCAATCGCTGCTCAATGCCTGCATCGCGGGTCTGGGCATCGCCTATCTGCCCTCGTTCCTCTATGCGGATGCGATGGAAAAGGGGCTGGTCACGGACGCGATCCCCGACCTGCCGGTGGAAACCCAAGGCATCTTTGCGGTCTACCCGCCGGGCCGGTTCACCCAGCCCAAGGTGCGCGCGTTCATTGATTTCCTTGTCGACACATTCAACGACAAGGGGCCTACGGATTGGTAAATGGTGATCTGGTTGGGAAAAGGCGCGCGGGCATCCCACGCGCCTTTTTTCGTTTGTGACGATGGCACTGCCCGCCCCGTCCCCTTTTCGCACACCATCCCTGCCCCCACATATGCCGACCGATGGACAGCATCCGCGCAAGGCGTTAGGACACGGCGATGGCCCAGACAAAATCAGACCCGAACTACAAGGTGATCGCGGAAAACCGTCGCGCGCGGTATGATTATGCCATCGAGGATGACCTGGAATGCGGCATCATCCTGGAAGGGTCCGAGGTGAAATCGCTGCGCGTTAACAGCGCCAATATCGCCGAAAGCTATGCCATGGTCGAGGATGGCGAACTGTGGCTGACCAACAGCTACATCGCGCCCTATGTGCAGGCCAAGACCTTTGGCCATGACGAGCGGCGCAAGCGCAAGCTGCTGGTATCCCGCAAGGAACTGGCCCGGCTGTGGAACGCCACGCAACGCAAGGGCATGACGCTGGTGCCGCTGGTGATGTATTTCAACCATCGCGGCATCGCCAAGCTCAAGATCGGCATCGCCAAGGGCAAGAAGAACCACGACAAGCGCGCGACCGAGGCCAAGCGCGACTGGAACCGCCAGAAACAGCGCCTGCTCAAGGATAACTGACGCGCCCTTGCCAGCCTCCCGCCCTCATTGTAGGCAATAGGCCAGACAATTCCGGGGGATCATCATGGCACAGGACGACCCAAAGACACTGGTTTCCACCGACTGGCTGGCTGCGCATCTCAAGGATCCTGATCTGCGGGTGATCGATGCGACATGGGCGCTGCCGCAGATGGGCCTCGACGCGTTGGCGGGTTATCAGAATGCGCATATCCCCGGTGCACGCTTCTTTGACATCGACGAGGTGTCGGATCACCGCTCGGCCTTGCCCCACATGGCCCCGCCGGTGGAAAAATTCATGAGCCGGATGCGGGCGATGGGCGTGGGCGACGGCCATCAGGTTGTCGTCTATGACCAGATCGGCACCCACTCCGCCGCGCGCGTCTGGTGGACATTCCGGCTGATGGGGCAGGACAATATCGCCGTGCTGGACGGGGGTCTGCCCAAGTGGCTGGCCGAGGGGCGCCCGGTCGAGGACATGGCCCCGATGATCCGCGACCGTCACATGACGGTGCGCCGTCAGGCCCATCTGGTGCGCGATGTGACACAGGTGTCCTCTGCCTCGAAACTGGGCGATCACGAGATTCTGGATGCGCGCTCTCCCGGGCGCTTTGCCGGGGTGGACCCCGAACCGCGCGAGGGTCTGCGCAGCGGTCATATCCCCGGATCGAAAAACGTGCCTTTCCAGATGCTTCTGAACGACGATGGCACGATGAAATCCCCCGATGCCCTGCGCGCCGCGTTCGCCGATGCGGGTGTCGATCTGTCCAAACCCGCGATCACCACCTGCGGATCGGGCATCACCGCCGCCATCATCAGCCTTGCGCTCGAGCGTATCGGCAAGACCGACCATTCCCTATATGACGGGTCCTGGGCCGAATGGGGGGCCTTCCCCACCCTGCCCGTCGCAACCGGAGAGACATGATGTTTTCCTCGCTCAAGGAACAACCCGCCGACAAGATCCTGCAACTGATGCAGTTGTACAAGGAAGACCCCCGCGACACCAAGATCGACCTTGGCGTGGGCGTCTACAAGAATGCCGAAGGCGTCACGCCGGTGATGCGCGCGGTCAAGGCCGCCGAAAGGAAGGTCTGGGAAGAACAGACCACCAAATCCTATGTCGGCCTGCCGGGAGATCCGGCTTACGGCGATGCCATGATCGATCTGGTTCTGGGCAACGCCGTTGCGCGCGATCTGGTCTCGGCGGCGGCGACTCCGGGTGGCACCGGCGCGGTGCGCCAGGCGTTCGAAATGATCCGCATGGCCAATGCAGATGCCCGCGTCTTCGTGTCGAACCCGACTTGGCCAAACCACGTCAGCATATTGAAATATCTGGGTATTCCCATGGTTGAATACCGCTATTTCGATGCCGACACCGGCGGTGTGGACTTTGACGGGATGATGGCCGATCTGGGCAGTGCAAAGCCCGGCGATGTGGTTCTGCTGCATGGCTGCTGTCACAACCCGACCGGGGCCAACCTGAACATGACACAGTGGCAGGAGGTGGTGACCCTGCTGAACCGCACCGGGGCGATTCCGATGATCGACATCGCCTATCAGGGCTTTGGTGAAGGGCTGGATGAAGACGCCGCCGCGACCCGGCTGGTGGCCGCCTCCTGCCCCGAGACCCTGATCGCGGCAAGCTGTTCCAAGAATTTCGGCGTCTACCGCGAACGCACCGGCATCCTGATGGCCGTAGCGCAGGACAGCGGGCTGCGCGCGCTGACCCAGGGCACGCTCAACTATCTGAACAGGCAGAACTTTTCCTTTCCGCCGGATCATGGCGCACGGGTGGTGACAACGATCCTGCAAAGCCCCGAGCTGCGCGCCGACTGGGCGGCGGAGCTGGAGGATGTGCGCCTGTCGATGCTGGGCCTGCGCGAGCAACTGGCGGGCGAGTTGCAGCGCCTATCCGGGTCGGATCGCTTTGCCTTTCTGGGCCAGCATCGCGGCATGTTCTCGCGCCTTGGCACGAGCCCCGAGATGGTCGAGCGGCTGCGGGCCGAGCATGGGATCTACATGGTGGGCGACAGCCGGATGAACATCGCCGGGCTGAATCAGACCACTGCGCCGATTCTGGCCAAGGCGATCATCGACGTCGGAATCTGACGCTCACATTCCATACGCATCCTGTGCACGGATCATGCATATGCGGGTGCGTATGGTTTTTTGCGATTTCCAATCAGGGCAGCGCCGAAATCTTGCCAAGATTTCGGGCCGCTTTCTTTCAAAGAAAGCGGCTCTGTCGGCTCGCCCATTCGGTCTAGTCACCTGAGTCTGAAGTTCCTGCCAGTGTTTTCTGGCAGAACCTTTTGACGGAGGCGAGGATTTCGTCGGCGGACTTGA
>NZ_JBHUDD010000136.1:0-14730 GCF_042677865.1 Lacimonas salitolerans
ACGGATGTTAACAATGCAGGTGGGTCAGTTTTAGATGATCATAACCCACCCAAGTGGGTCACTTTTGCATGCCGATTCACAAGTCCTTGAAGCGAAACCCATGCAGGCGTCCATTGCGGGCCTCAAAGAAGGCCACGACAGCCGCCAGATCATCGGCACGCCTGATTCCATAAGCCACATCATAGCGCCGCCGCGAATTGGCCCAGCTGGCATTGCGCTCCTCGTCGCCCGAGGCAAGTTCCACGATTTGCGTGCGCCGTTCCGGCCCGCCCCGTGCGCCCCGGCCGATAGTGTCGGGGAAGCGCACTTCATGAAACGCCATTACATCCCCCGCCGCCCGAGACTGACCGCACGCGCGATATCGGCGGCGACCTGTGTTCTGGACTGGCGGAAGCTCTCCGCATCGCGCGCCATGATGGTGACGTTTACGGTCGTGTTGCCGTCTCCCGATTGGGCACCCCTGCTATAGCCAGCGGCCTCTCTCCGCGAGAGCACGCGCTCGCCCCGTTGCAGGATCGCGGGCACCTCGTCGGGTTTGATCCCCGCCCAGCCACCCGAATGCATGCGCGGGGCGCCGGCAAAGGCCATGGCGGGAACCATCCGACCCGGGGCGGGGCTGCCGACCAGACCTCCATTATGCAGGATATTGGCGAATATTCCGCCCGCGCTGCCCAGAACGCCCGAGAGCACACCAGCCAGTGGTCCAAGGAGGAACTTGCGCGCGGCGAGCCTGGCGAGATCCGCGATCATCGAGGTGACAAGATCGCGAAAATCCAGCTTACCCTTGCGTACGAAATCCCTGATCGCGCTCTCCGCAGAGGAGAATGCTCCCACCAGCACCTGTCCAATATCAGACCCGATTTCGCGGGCCATGCTGGCATAATTCGAGAGCGACGCTGTGACCGCATCCCAGCCAGTCAGAGCTGCAGTCGCACCAGCAGCCGCATCTGCTCCAGCCTTCTTCCCCGCAGCTCCCGCGCGACCCGCTGCTGCTTCGGCCTGATCCAGCGCCTCGGACATGCGTTGCGCACCAGCTGCGGCGACCTCCAAAGCGTCCTCGGTCTCGTCACTGGACCCGCGCACCGCCGCAAGCAGTGCTGCCATCGCCTCGCGCGCGCCGTCAAAGGCGCTGGCAAGTGTTGCATCTGCTCGAGCGCGGAACCCTTCAGCGGATTGCTCGGCGCGCATAATGCCGGCATCAAAGCTCGACACCCATGCCTGCACGCCCAGCGCATCGATCTGGAAACCGGCCCCGATCACATCGGCGATCCGGTTGAAGCCCGGTGTGATCCGGCTCAGAAAATCCGCCCATGTCTGCCCGAGAAACCGCATCAGGCGCAGCCAGAGCGCTTCAATGTCAGACCCCATAGCGCGGAAGCGGTCGCCAAAGGCCGAAAGGGATGTTCCAATACCGTCCCAGACGGCCCGCGCCACATTGCCCATGAGCTCCAGCGCGCCGCCGAAGCCACCGGCACCAGCGACCAGCTTCCCGAATTGATAAACCAGCTCACCCGCGCCGACGATCAGGGCCCCGATGCCGGTGCGGATCAGCGCTCCGCGTAGGACGACCAGCGCTGTGGCGAGCCCGCGGACGGACAGCGCCGCAGCGGCAACCCCTGCCACCCAGCGCCCGGCCATGAAGGCGGCGAATGTCCCTGCGATGCTGACAAGGCGGCCGAGATTGTCAAAGAGCCCGCGGATCGCCATGCCCAGCGGCCCGGTGGTGCGCGCGACAGACGCCATGGCATCGGCCACAGCTTCCAGCGCCGGTGCGGCAGCGACCGCCAGCTGGTTCGAGATCCCCCGCCAGATGAGGCCCAGCCGCGAGATGGCATCATTCGTGCGCTCGATCTGTGCCGCATCCTGATCGGAGACGACGACGCCGAAATCCCGCACATCCTGTGTGGCCTGCCGCAGCGTGGCACTGTCGATGCGCCCGAAGACCAGAGAGGCGCGATCGCCGAAGAGCTGGGAGGCGACAGCTGCCCGCTCTGCTTCGGGCACGAACTCCGCCAGCCGCTCCTGAATTGTCGCGATGCGGGCATCGAGCGGCAGGCGCTGCAGATTTTGGGCCGAGAGTTGCAAGCGGCGCAGGGCCTCAACGGCAGGGCCCGTGCCAGAGGCGGCTTGCGACAGACGCCGCGTCAGCTGGATCGTGGCCTGTTCGACCTGACCCATCGACACGCCTGCCAGATCGCCTGCGCGTTCCAGCACCTGAATGCTGGCCACAGTTGTATCCAGTGAGGCGGCGAGCTTGGCTTGTGCATCAACAGTCTGCAGGCCGGAGCGGATCATGGCCACACCTGCGGCCGTGGCCGCCGCAACAGCAGCCGCAGAAGCCACCTTCACCCGCCGCGCAAAGCCCGCGAGCCGCCGGTTCGCCGCCTCCATCTCCTGGCTCAGCCGTCCGAGGCCACGCTTGCCAGCTTCGCCGACACCTTCAAGGGCCGTGCGGACCTTCTCGCCGCCGATTACGGCAAGGCGGACGCTGACGCGTTTCTCTGCCATCGGGTTCTCCTTTTATGCGTCATTGACATATGCGCCATTGGCGCACATATGAACCTATGAGCATTGTGACTGTTGTTGAGACACCGGAATTCCAGCGCCGTGCGCGCAGCCTCATGTCAGAGGATGAGCGGTTGGCCCTGGTCGATTATGTCGCGCGCAATCCGATGGCGGGCGTGTCCATTGGGGGCGGTGTGCGCAAGTTCCGCTTCGCGCGTGACGGTGGCGGCAAAAGCGGCGGGTATCGGGTGATCCATTTCTTCAGCGCGGAGGCCGATATGCTGATCTTCCTGATCACGGTCTTTGCCAAGAATGAGAAGGCAAACCTTACCCCACGCGGAACAGACATGGTCAGACAATTGGGAGAGGCCCTTGTGGCAAGCTACAGGAGGACATCATGAGCGACGCATTCAAAAGCATTGAAACCGGTCTGCAGGAGGCATTGGCCCGTGCGCAGGGCAAACCTGTCGGCACGGTCCATGAGATCGAACTGCCCGATCCGGATGTTCAGGCGATCCGTTCGCGCACGGGTCTGTCACAGTCGGAATTCGCGCGCAGCATCGGGGTAAAAAAGGGCACGCTTCTGAATTGGGAGCAGCGCCGCCGCAGCCCGGACGGACCGGCTCGGGTCTTGCTGGCGCTGATCGACAAGGATCCGCAGATCGTGCAGCGCACGCTGGCGCCCTGAAGTCGCTAGGCACGCTCGGCCTCTATCTGTTCGTTGAGTTTGATGACCATTACGGCCTCAATGCCCGGCAGGAGTTCAGCTAAGACCAGCGGCGGCACGCCCAGCGCCTCGCCCAGTGCCAGTGACGCGCTCATATCCCAGCCGATCACCGCACCCGGAGCGATCCGCAGCTGACCACCAAGGCGCCCGACCAGATCCCGGACCTGCCAGCCTTCGTAAGTGAGGGGCCGGGTCAGCCGCGCGGGGCAGTCTTGGCACGTCCCTTCTTCACAGGCTTCGCAGTAGCGCGCGCCCCCGCCGAAGTCCCAGTCGGCGAGGGCGCAGAGGCGTTTTTTTCCTGTTCCAGCAGCAGACCTTTGGAAACATAGGTGAGTTGGAAGGCCTCGAATATGGGCCAGATGTCCAGAAGCGCATCAATGGCCTCGGGGCTGGGTTCGATCGGCACACCGTCCGCATCCCCGATCCCCTCCCAATCGAGCACGGCCCGTCGCGCGAGGGCTTTTGCAAAGGCCATGGCGCGGGTCTCATCCGTGGCGTCCTCGGGCACCGCCTCGACCTCGGGGTCAGCGCGCGTGGCCACCATCAGCGCAGTGGTCAGCGGGCGCAGCTGCACCCGCACGCCGGGGGCTAGGTCATGCCAGCGGGGGGCATTGGTCAGATCGAGGGTCAGCATTAGTAAGCCTCCACGGCGTTGATAAGGGTGGCGGTGCACATCCGCCCCACAGTCGCATCCCGCGCGGCTTGCCAGTCGAAGGTGGCCTGGACGCCTTGAGGGCCAGAAATCTCGATGCGCGGGCGGGGCAGGTAGACCGCGTGCACGGTGAAGGTGAAGCTCTCGCCCGAGGGCAGCATATAGGCGAATTCCATTTCGCAAGGATCGCCATCAATGGCCTGTGTGACCAGAGTCTGGTCAGAAAAGCGGACTTCTATGCGGCCGGTGAGTGCCGCAATCGAGGGATCAGCCCCATCAATCCGGCCATCAGCGCGGATGGTTTCGATCCGGTCGAGATTGTTGGCATAGGTGATCTCGGCCGAGACGACATTGCCCAACGCTGTCCCGTTGCGCGTGATCGCACCGTTGAAATGGCCGAAGCGCTGCAGGTCCAGCGTTGCAGGGGTGCCGGCGCTGGTGGCAGCGCCGACAGCTTCGCCTTGGGCCACCAGCCGCGCCGTGGCCGTCAGCAGGCCTGAGCGCTGCATCTGCCATGAGAGCTGATCCAGCACGCAGCCCGAGTACATCGCATAGCGCGGCACCTCGGGCATGCCGGTCTCAATGGACATCGAGGGCAGTGTCCAGGCGCCGGACTGGAACTCGTGGCTGTAGGGCGCCGCGGCCCCGGTCGTGATTGGATTGCCGAATGCAGCCTTCAGCCAGAACCCGAAGGCCTGTGCGTCGATGGGCACCACCACATCGCCATCCGAGGTCACCGCATCCTTGATCGGCGGCAGCGGATCGCGGCCATAGCCCAGAAGCTCGCTGTTCAGGAGCGGCTGCTCGGCCCCCAGCGTCGCGCTGGCAAAGGGCATGCGCGTGTAGCCGCTCGCGGGCGGCGTGCCATATGTCGTCTCGAACGCCAGCGCCATCTGCGCCCGCGCGCCTTGCGCTCGTGCCATAAGGTGTCCTTTCTATGGTGATGCAAGCGCCTTGCCTTGAAGGCCACCGCTCGCTTTGAGAAAAAGGGGACCCGCCCAGAGGGCAGTTCCGAATTTAGAAGAGAGCCAAATGCCCAGAAAACCTAAGCGCAGCACAAACCGCTTTTATTCGTTGCCCGCCACACTTGCCTTCGCCGTCTTAGGCTCCGTGGCCCTGATCGGGTGTGATGCGCCTATTGCGGGTGCCACGACGGCTGAACGGTCAGCCTTGCCTGCGGATATCGACTTCTCGGGTCGTGTGACGCGTGTCGTCGATGGCGACACATTCTGGGTCAGCGGTCAGGATGTACGCATCCGGGTCTGGGGTCTCGATGCGCCTGAAACCAACCGCTCGGGTGGTGCAGCCGCAACAGCGGCCATGACCCGGCTTGTGTCAGGGCAGGTTCTGTATTGCCGCCAGCGCGATATTGATCGGTTCGGCCGGATCGTTGGCCAGTGCTTCCTGTCTGATGGCCGCGACATTGCCCGCGAAATGATCCGGAATGGGACTTCGACTGAGTTCTGCCGCTTCTCGCGCAACTACTATGGCACCTGCTGATCTGGTGGATCAGGTGAGCGGATCGGCCGTGGAGTAGTGCAGGACCACTGGTATGATCGCCGCCTTAAGACTGGCGGCTCCATCAACCGGCAGATCGACCGGGCGCGGCGCTTCTGCTTCGACCCAATCGCATAACCCACCCAAGGTGCGCTCAGCCGCAATTGCCGCACCGATGCTGGCGCAGAGCGTATCAAAGGCCGCGTCTCGGTCGGCAGCCTGAACCACCGCCTCGATCTCAGCGCGGTGCCGGTAGTGGTAGGCCTGCGGCGACAACGTCACCTCTGGCTCCCCCGGCTCGCCGTCGCGCAGGATCAGCAGGCCGTCAGCCGAGATCCGCTCGGGTAGCACCTCGCCGCGCAGAGCGGTGGCTGGCAGCGTCGAGAGCCGCGCATGCAGCGCGGTGAGGATGGTTTCGCGGGGAGTGGGCATTATGCGTTCGATCCGTCTGATGTGACCTCAGAGTGCCATTCAGGTATGCTGCGGCATGGCAGATCCCTTGCTGGAGTGTCACTATGCGTGGCCCAGCCCCTTAGCTCAGGCTATGTGTCGCAAGTGGCCAGAGCCACAGTAAAGCAGAAGTGTGTGGGTAGTCGCCTAGTATAATCCCGACGCGAAACATGAAGATCAGTCAGCGGATGACAAGCAAGACTGCATGTTCAGCTTTAAAATAAACCGATATCACGAAAGTCTTTGTCTTGATGCCGACCAGATTGACTTGTTAACTTTTTCGAATGGACAACGTGCTCAGATTTTTTTGTTCGATGTTTTTGGGGATGGCCAGCGCATCCGCAATCAATGCTCAATCTTACTTTCCAAGCGGAAGTTGCGCGGTGGTAGTTGCTGCTCGGCCGAGTGTTGAAGAAGCAAGGACCTACATTTCGGCAAATGGCTGGCAAGAGACTGCACGGGTCTTTGAGAGCACCAATGGGTGGTTTGCCATCACAGCAGGCGTGATCCTTAACGAATTCGCTGATGATGCGATCGAAAGCCTTAAGGCCGATGGTGCCGTGCCTGATGATGCATATTGCTCATCGGGCTGGTCTTACATTCGCGAAGTGGCATGGCGAACCGAAAACCGCTCTCCGGACCGACCTATCAGCACAGGCCTCTGGGACGACTTCGATGCCCGCCCACTGAGCCAGACGGAGAAGCGTTTTTTGCAGGCCGCGCTTGCGATGGCCGGTTATTACACTGGATTGCTGGACGGCGTCTGGGGCAATCGAAGCCAAATGGCGCTTGAGAGATATACGGCGGCCGAATTCGATGGGGTCGAACCGTTGAACGCACACGCTGCTTATCTCAGTTCGATAATGCTGGGCCGTTGGATTGACGAGGGGTGGGATTACAAGAATATCAGTTATCTGGCCATCTCGATGATGTTGCCAGTTCAGAACCTGACATTGGTTGAAGAGACTGGTCTCTATCAAGAATGGCATCACACTTCTAAAAACCTGAAAGTCCTGTTCAACGACTTGGACAGTGTTGACCTACGTAGACTTCACGAAGATGTAGTTTCGGACCTGAACCCGCGGATGGAGCCTTATACGCTGCGATCCGCTGATACTTGGGTTACGTCGCTACTTGATCAAAATGACACGATTTATGTCCGAAGTGACCTTATTGCGGGCACTTGGTCCACCGTGGTAATTTTTGCAGGTGCAGACCTTCAAGCTGAAGTTGGCCTTATCGCAGCAAGCATTCGGCCTGGTCGGCCGCCGGAAATAATCCCTTCGATGCAAGGTCGGCTCACGTCACTCGCCGATGAACTGGCAGATTCGATAAGAGGGAGCATCGGGCAGAGCCCGCCCGAGGCCGGGGCTGCGCTGCCAGTACAGCCCGGGGAGCGACCGCGCGGCACTACTTCAGGAACCGCGTTTTACGTGACGGCTAACGGTGTCGCCCTCACAAACGCACACGTTATTGAGGGATGTGAAGCGATTACTTTGGATGGCATGCCGGCCGAGATCCTGGCGCAGAGTTCAGTCTTCGATCTGGCCGCGCTCCGTCTTGAAACAAGCGTCGAAACCGAGCCACTCCCCTTTGCCACCGGCGATGCAGGACTGAACGCAGATATAACGATCGCTGGCTACCCGCTTCATGGCCTCCTCGGCGGTCTGAATGTCGGTCGCGGAAGCGTTTCTTCCCTCAAGGGTCTGCAGGGCGATGAAACCAGTATCCAGATTTCAGCACCAGTTCAGCCTGGCAACAGTGGTGGGCCAGCGATCGACCGCTTTGGTGGCGTCGTTGGTGTCGTAGTCTCAAAGCTCGATACCGTTAGGCTCGCGGACGAGATCGGTGACATCGCGCAGAATGTTAACTTCGCAATTCGCGGATCAATTGCGAAGATATTTCTGTCATCGAATGGCATCGCGTATCTCGATGCCAGCCAAGCCCAGCCCCTCGCACCGGAACAATCCGCGCAGCTGCTTGCTAAGTCTACTCGACTTGTCGAATGTGACTGACATCGATGCGCCACTGAGGATAAGGGCCATTCAAGACCCAGTTGGTCGCTCTATTAGCGTTGGCGAGTTGAATGGCAGAACTTTTACAACTGACCAGCTCTAAACCTTCCCCTCCACCCACTTCTCAACAATCAACCCCGGCAAGGTCTCTTGAGCAGCCTGTGCATCCCGCGCCAGATCCAGCCGCTTTGGCAGCCTGACCTGCGGGACCAGCAGGAAGACCGGCACAGTGGTCCGACCGCGTCCGGTTTTTGAACGCGAGGCCACCGCGCGACCGCGATTGTTCAACCGCCCTTCAGCGACCAGCAGGCTCGGCCCCGTCCGCCGATAGACAAACCGCAGCCGCAGGCCAGAGCGCCGTTCCCATTCCCCCGGTGTGATGCGCCCACCGCGCGCGGATTTGCCAGCCGCAGGTGTTGGGATTGCCAACCAGAACCCGTCGCGGGACCGGATCAGCGGCCCGGTATCATGTGCGCCGATGATTACTGGGGCTTTCGACCAGACCAGAGCGGCGGCGCTCAGGCTGGCGCGGCCCTTTGGATACTGCTCCGAGCGGATCGTGCGCGCGAGCCTTTGCCCAAGCCCCGCGCCGGTGATCTGCCCGCGCCAGGCGGTCTTGAGGCTGGTGCCCGCCTCGCGCGTGGCGGTGGTGACGGCCCGTTCACCGGCCTTGATCTCAGCCGCCATGATCGCTGCCAGATCCGGGGTGATATCCAGTTTCAGCTTCATGCAGGCCTCAGATCCACGGTCCAGACCAACCGCTCGCGATCCCGCACTGGCTCCCCCTGAATATTGAACGCCTCGCCGTCGATCTCGATCCGGTCGCCCGGACGCGGGTTTGGCACCTCGGCCACGCGCAGATCGATGCGCGTGGTTTCAGACCAGAGCCGGGCATCGCCAAAGCCTGTGACATCATCCGCGCGACGCATGACCACGCGGATGAGCTGGGCTGTGCCCGAGTTTGTGATATAGGTCGCATCACGGGCGATGTTCGGATCGGCAAAGAGGTTGTCGATGGCGGCGGCGAAGACCGACATTCGCGTATCCTACCGGTATCAGTTGCTGCTGTGCAGGCGAATGGCCAGACGTGGCCGCTTGTTGACCGGCAGGATCGAGCTTTCGGTCATCAGATCGATCCAGCGACCCTTGGTGTCCATCATCTGGCGCGCGTAGAGCGGCAGACCGACGGTGTTGGCGGTCTCCAGCAGGTTCGCCGGGCCGCCATAGGTGGTGAACGTGTCAAAGGTCCCCAGCGGGAAGGCGATGCCCTCGCCCGCGGGGATCAGCCGCTCCGAGCTGCCATTCGAAAGCGTGACCGAGCCGTTGTATTCCTCAAAGAGGATCCCTGAGAAAGGAAAGGCCCGGCGCATGTCCTCGCGCAGCGGCTGGCCGCCGGTGGCCGAGAAGAACTTGTAGGCATCCTCGGTCTTGGGGTGGCTGATCAGCTTGTCGAAGAATTCGGAACTGACCAGCGCATGGGCTGTGGTCATGGTCTCGCCCAGCAGGTTGTCCTCGATCGCGCGCAAGACGGTGCGGACTTTGCCCTGCACATTGGTGCCCGCCGTGCTAAAGACAAAATCCACCGAGACCTGCGAGAGGCCGAATTCGGTGAAGTAATTGTAGAGCGTGGTGCCGGCGCCATCCTTCACGATGCCGCGCAGCGCGTTCATCTCCATGTACTCGCGGGTCTGGGCATGCTTGCGGCGCATGAGCGTCAGCTTGCGGTTCATCACCTCGACAAGCGGGTCGGCGGCGTCGGAGACACCCAGCGCAGGCATCCCCTGAATGTCAGCGGGCAGGATCACATCGTCATGCGGGATCCACGGCAGCGCGAAGCTGCGCATCGAGCGCGCCTCGCGGTTGCCGACTGTGGCCGGGGCGCCAAGCGGCACGGAGGGTAAGAGGCTCAGCACCCCTTCGCGCTGTTCGATCACGATGGAGCGTTGCGTCACGCCTTCAAAGCGGAACAGGCCGATCTGGCCGAGGCGGGTGTAAAGGTTGGGCAGGATATTGATGGCCTGCGTCATCTCGGCGAGCGAATAGCCGCCCGCGTCAAACGGGTTGCGGGTGATGGTCATGGGAAACTCCGGGGAAAGAGGGGCAGAAGGTGCTGTCCGCCAGACGTGGCGCGATCAGCAGGGGCAGGAGGTCATGCGATTCCGTGCTGTTGCGGCGCCGATCAGGCGGTATCGCGTGCGATAATGCCGAGGCTGGCCAGCTGGCCGATCTTGGTGGTGATCTTGGTGCCGTCATCGACGGTGGCGTCATAGGCGAGGGCTTCGCGCGAGACGATCGCGGGGCCGCGTAGAATTACCACGCCGATGGCATCGGCGAGCGTGGCATCGACCGGGTATAGCAGCACGGCGCCTGCAGTTTGGGCGCCATCCGAGCCGCCGGATGTGGCGAGCTTGTATTTGCCGCTGGCGGTGATCTTGCCCAGCACGGCGCCGACCGGATAGGCAGTGCCGGCCAGAAGCGTGACGGTTTCGCGGGTGTAGTTTGGGTTGACCTCGTATTTGAGCAGATCGCCCATCGTGCTGGGCTGGGTGAGCGCGTTCATGGCGGAGTTCCTGTGTCAGGGGTGCAGATGAAGATCCCGCCGACGTGTGTCGGCGGTGTGGGGTGGCAGGGTGTTTTGTCCGGGTGCTATGCTGTCAGTCGGGCCTCTAGGCCTTGGACCGACCCGAGAGAAAGGACGGAGCAGCTCAGCCGCGCGGGCTGGCCGCTGCCCGTTTCGCTGCAGCGACAATTGGGCTTTCGCTGGCCTTCGGCAGGATGGGCGAGGGAGCGGCGGCGATGACATCGTGAGCATCCGACGCATCCGCTGCGCGTTGCAGGACCAGCTTGCGCAAGGCCTCGGGGGTGGTACCCTCGCGCAGCGCTTTCGCCGCATCGATTGCGATCCCGAGGCGGCCCGCCTGAGCTGCGATCTCGGCGATCTCCGCCGCCGCCTCGCGAAACTGCGCTGAAAGCTCGGCCAGATTGCTGCGCGACGTGGATGGCTGTTCCGGCTCTGAGGCAGATGACGAAGCAGAGGGTGTTTGGGGTGCTTGTGCCGTGGCTGGTGCAACCGGCTCGTCTGACGCGGCGGCACCGGCCACAGTACTGGTGGCGTCATCAGCAGGTGCAGCACCAGCGGTATTGTCACCGGCAGGGGCGTCATCAGCAAAAGGAGCGGAGTTGATCGCATCATCCGACTGCGCATCACTGCCATCCTCTCGCGTGTCTTCCTGTTGCGGCGCATGGGCCATGGCTTTCTCCTTTCGGGTTTGGTGGGGGCTAGCTTGGTGTTTGGGTGACCGGGCTGCGCGGGGCAGCGCAGCGGGCGGCCTGCTCGCAATCATCTGCCGGAAAGCGGCAAAGCCGCGCGTCAGATCGGTGACTTGATCAGCAAGACCCGCCGCCACAGCATCGGCCCCGCGATAGGTCGCGGCTTCGGTCGCCATTGCGGCCTCCTCGCTCAGCCGACCTGCACGTCCCGCGGCCACGGTCTCTGCAAATAGAAACCGCAGCACATCAATCTCGCGCTGGATATCGCCCCGGACACCTTCCGGCAGGGGCTCGTAGGGATTGCCATCAACCTTGAGGTGGCCGGAGTGAATCAGCGTGACGCGCACCCCATCCTGATCGAGCTGTCCGCTCATATCCGCATGCAGGACCACGACACCGATGCTGCCCACGGCACCGGTGCGTGGCAAAAGGATGCGGTCGGCCTGAGAGGCCAGCGCATAGCCCGCAGAGAAGGCGTGTTCGGCGACAAAGGCCCAGACCGGTTTGGTGCCCCGAATTGCACGAATGCGATCTGCGAGGTCAAAAACCCCGGAAACTTCACCGCCAAAACTGTCAATTTCCAATGCAAGACCGCGCACCGCCGGATCGCTTGCCGCCGCCTCGATCTGCGCCGCGATCCCCTCATAGCTGGTCTGGCCCGAGGACTGCCCGATCCAGCCGCCCCGGTGGATCAGCACGCCCGCAATCTCGATCACAGCGATGCCGTCGATCATGGGGTAGGGCGCGTCACCATGGCGTTGGTAGCTCTCCGCCAGACCACCCGCCAGAAGGCTGGCGCGGGCGGGCAGAGTACCAGTGACGGGCGCATCCACCATTCCAGTATCATCGCCAATTTCCACCCGCCGCCCGAGGATGCGCGGCCCCAGCCCGGAGAGGAACGCCATGGCTTTTGAGGGGTCCACCAGCAGCGGTGTGTTGAAGGCGCGCGCGGCAATGCGGGCATGGAGCATCAGGTCTGGTCCTCGTCTGGGCGCGGGCGGTCTTCCGCCTCATCGGTACTGTCGGTATCATCGGCATCACTCTGGGCCGCCGCGTCTGAATTGCCGTCGGCGCCTCGTACTGCAGCGACACCCTGCGCGGGCGATCCCGGCCGCCGGAAATCCAGGCCAAGCAGCCGTTCCCGTTCCCGCTCCGCCGCAATTTCGCGATCGACCTGCTCGGCGTCATAGCCGCGCTCGGCAATGGCTTGCGTCCTCGACTTGAGCCCTGCTTCGATTTGGGCGATCTCGGCATTGGCGTCCTTTAGCGGGTCGACCCAATCCCATTTGGTGGGCAGCCAGTCTGCGGTGAGCAGTCGCGCACGGTTGGCCTCATAGCGGGGCAGGGTGAGCGCGCCTGACAGCACGGCCGCATCCATCCAGCGGGCATAGACCGGGCGGCAGAGCTGATAGACCATGACCGCATGCTGCCAGGCCGAGACGCGGCGGCGGAATTCAATGAGGGCGAGGCGAGAGTTCGAGAAGTTGCCCTTCACCATGTCATTGGCGAGATAGGGATAAGGAATGCCCAGCGCGGCGGAGATTTGCAGCAGCGTGCGGTACTGGAACGGCTCATAGGTCGCGCCGCTATCAGCAGGCTGGCCCACCGTCACATCCTCACCCGGATCGAGCCGCACGATCTGGCCCGGGCTGATTTCGACCCCATCAGGAACCTCATCATCCTCCGCCGGTGCGAGCGGGTTCTCTGGCGCAGGCGAGGTCACGAACATCGCATACATCGCCGCGACCTTTTTGCGGTCCAGCTCGGCATCGTCATACTGATCGAGCAGGAACAGCTTCACGATGGCCGGGGCGAGCTTTGAGACCCCACGCAGCTGCCCGCCCTCGACCGGGTCGATGACATGAATGACCTCTGCAGCAGGCACCCGCACCAACTCTCCAGAGAGACCCGGATCGGTGCTGTCGCCGGGGTGGCGGCGCAGGAAATGATAGGCGACGCGGCGCCCGATCCGGTCGAATTCGATCCCCTGCCGGATCGCGTTTCCATTGGCGGCAACACCAGTCTGTTCCAGCGGCAGCATCTCCGCAGGCAGCATCTGCAGTTGCAACGGCACCGTCAGCCCATCGCTGGCCCGCCGCATGCGGATGCGGAAGAACACCTCACCTGCGATAAAGACCTCGCGCGCCGCGCGGCGCTGCAGCCCATAGAAGTCGGTCAGCCCCTCTGCATCGGCCTCGTCGGTCCAGGCAAGCCAGAGGCGCTGAAGCTCTTCCTTGCGGGCAGCATCGCCAATCTTTGAAATGGGCTTGATTCCGTCGCCCACAGTGTTGGCGGCCCAGCTTTCGACCGCATTCACCGCATAGCCGTTGTTGCGCACCAGCCAGCGGGCACGGGCAGTGATATCGGGACCTGCCGCCGCGATCAGCGCGTTGACATGGGCGCGCGTCGCGCGGAACCCGCGCAGACGCCGGTGGTGCTGCCCGGCATCAAACCCGCCGATGAAGGCCCCAAGGCGCTGCCGCCAGTTCATTACAAATCCTTCACGGCGAAGGGGCGCAAGACGCGCCGACTGGTCCGTTCCAGCGCCGCGATCCGGCGCTCGATATCGGCAATGGCGGCGGCCAGTTCCGCGTCCGAGCTGTAATTGATGCTCTTGCCGTCATAGCTGACCGAGCGCGTGCCGCTGTAGCGCGCGGCCAGCAGCGCGCTGTGGCGGGCCTTCAGATCATCGAGGGTCATGGGGGTCTCTTGTCTTGCACACTTCTGGTGTGTATATTTCGTATGTCTCAGGAGGGTCCAATGCAGCAAGCAGCATCTGAAAAGCAACGCACCAACATCACCCTGACGGCCACCAATCTGGCTGCTGCACGGAAGCTGGGCCTGAATGTCTCCGCCATCAGTGATGCAGCCCTGGCCGAGGCGGTCCGTGCCGCAAAGGCCGAGGCCTGGGCGCGCGAGAATGCCGAAGCCATTGCGGAGCGGCGTGCGTGGATCGAGGCGAATGGTACTCCGCTGGCTGATATTCAGGTCCTGAAGCTCGACTGATGGCGCAGTTTCATGTCTATCGCGTGCCCGGCGGTCGGCTGGTGCTCGATCTTCAGACCGATCTGATCGAGACCGGCACCCGGGTGGTCGCACCCTTGGTGCCCGCTACCTCGGGGCCGAAAGCCATCGGGCGCCTTGAGCCCGTCTTCGAGATCGATGGCACAAAACATGTGTTGCATACAGCCGAAATGGCCGCGATCCCCTCGGCCTTGCTTAGGGGACAGCCTGTCGCTGATCTGTCGAGCTTTGATTACGAGATCCGCGGCGCCCTCGACATGGTCTTCTCAGGCTTCTGATCATTCCATGTATCGGGGCGTACTGATCTTCCAGCCGCGGCGGCGGGGCGCAGTGATGCGCCCGGCCTGGGGTTCTGTTTTGTTCTGGGCAGCGTACGGTGCTGTGTCAGGCGCAACACTCGGGGGCTCGACGCCAGCCTGCGTCTCCAACTGCCGCCACATGCGCTCGTCGAAGCGGTCGGCGCCAAGGGTCCACGCCGCCGCGCGTGCGTAGACCCGTGTATCCAGCGCTGTAGCGCGACAAACTTGATGAGAAGAGCGCGTCAATCAGGATGAGAATCCTTGGTCGCGACGCTTGAGAAGATGCCGCCC
>NZ_JBHUDD010000137.1:0-16242 GCF_042677865.1 Lacimonas salitolerans
CAAGACGCCAGACCCCCAGTCTGGAAAAAGTATCAACTGAGGCCGAAAGGGACGTAGTATGAATGCAGATGGTTTGTAAACAGGCAGGCCCCCTGAGAATCCCACCAAATGATCTTCAAAAGATCACCCCGGCGACCACGGAAGACGAACATGTGGCCTGAATACGGATCCTCGGCCAGAACCTGTTCCGCCTGTGCCGCCAGCGTATTGAAACCGCGTCGCATGTCCGTGACGCCGGCCGCCAGCCATACCCGCGTGTTGCTTGGCACCGGGATCATTGCGCCACTGCCTCGACCATCGCCACGATCGCCGACAGAGCCGTCGGACCCTCCACCGATATCCGACGACCATCCGACAACGTAATATCCAAGCGCTGCGCAGTGATGGAGCCTACCGAAGGAGTGGGCGAAATGGGTGCCACCATGACAGGCTCCATGCCCGCAACCTCGACTGGAAGAAAGGTTGCCCCTGCAGGCACCGACAAATCCGCAGCCTGATCCTCTGATGCAAACCGAGGATCCCGAAGCCATTTGTGGATCAGGTTGGTGTTCATCGCATATCGCCGCGCAACCTGCGCAACCGAGACACCGCAAACCCGCGCCTGCGCGCAGATCGACAGCTTCTCCTCGTCTGACCAGACCCGCTTCTTCTGGCCTTTCTTGCCCGCCATCGCCCACCTCAAGATGTCCACTACCGATGGTGGACATCTAGCAGGCACTCCATCATCCCGTCAGAGCGGCGACACCGGACGGATACTGACGAGCGCTTCAATGCGTGACTGTATCTGAAACTCGCATGGGCCAGCCCAGATACACAAAGTTCATGACACTCCCTGTCAGCGGGGTAGTTTAATCGTGTCAAGAACCCTGAAAACGCTCATGAGAGCGTAGGATTCTGCACTCTCCGACATCAGACCCCTTCCTCTTGGAAGTTCTGGCAGGCTTCAGCACCCGCCACGATAGGCCACCCTTTCAAACCCCGTCACCCAGTTTCACGCATAGCTCAATTATGCCACACGTCAAACGGACTCTTTTTGCACCGCCAGAAGATCCATTCCCGCATTATTGCGCGAATTCGATTTCCACCTCGATGCGGCGGTTTCTTTCGCGTCCCTCAGCTGTACGATTATCGGCGATGGGGCGTGTCTCGCCAAAGCTGACCGCTGACATCACGCGTTCGGGCACTTCGTTCAGGGCTTCGATTTCCTGCACAACGCTTGCAGCACGGGCGGCGGCGAGATCCCAGTTGTCACGGTAGAGCGCCCCAAAGGCGATCGGTACGTTGTCTGTGTGTCCGGCGACCACCACCGAACTTGATGGATCGTTGGTGGCATTTGCCAGTTCCAAAACTATGGACTGCGCCTGCTCTGTCAGCACGGCAGAGCCGGACGGGAACGCGCCGCCGGCGCCAAGGCTGACAAAAACCTTGCCATCCCTGCGTTCGACGGTGACCAGCCCCTGTTCGATCTCATCGCGCAGGTTGGCCTTGAGTTCGGCCTCTGCTTCGCGGGCCTTTTCGTCGGCCGCAGCGATGCGGTTCAATTCTTCTTCCATGGACACGCCGCCCGTTGCCTCGTTCTGACGTTCAAGTTCAGACACCATGCTCACGAGGTCGTTCAACGTCTGGTCCAGCCCCCCGAAAAGAACTTCCAGTTCGGCCTTGCCGGTTGCGAGACCGGCAATTTCCACGGCCTGACCGACGCGCTGGAACTTCTCTATCAGCTCTTGCGGGGACGCATCATCGGCATTCATGTCAATAGCGACCTTGCCATCCACCACTTCTGCCGAAATATCTACACCCTGCCCGATCTGCTCAATTGCCGCGGCCAGTTTTTCGGCATCCGACATGTTTTCATTCTCGGCGATACTCCGCGCATCTTCGCCTCCGAGTCCCTCAAGGTCCTGATCGCCCTCTAGCATCTCGTCCTCGCCATCCTTGTCGCGATTGTCGGACGGGATTTTCAGCTCAGGTTCTCGGATCTCGGTGGTTTCCTGTGTCAGCTCATCAGTGACAGAAGGGGCCGGTGACGGGCTGAAGTTCATGTCCAGAACCGTCGTGCCCTTTGGCTGTTCGACCACCGGCACGATCTGTTGCACGCCAAAAGAGTCCCGCAGCGAGCCTGATATCTGCTTGAATTTTGGCACGTTCATTTCCGCAAACGAAAGGATGAGCACGAAGAACGCCATCAGAAGTGTCGCCAGATCGGCGAATGTAGCCATCCAGGCGGGGGCACCAACGGGGGGACACTTCGGACATTCCTCTTCTTCCTGTTCTTCTTCTGCTTCGATTACTTCGGCCATGACTTAAACCTTGATAAATGGGCTGGATCAGGCGGCTTCCATCTTGGCTTGCATCTTGGGCGGCAGATTCGAGATCATCTGATCCTGAATGTTCCGCGGAGATTCTCCGCGTGCAATGTTCTTCAACCCCAAAACGATCATCTCACGATAGGTGACTTCATAAGCGGTGTAACCTTCGAGCTTCGTTAGAATGGGTGCGAAAATCACATTTGCCACGATTGCACCATACATGGTGGTCAACAGAGCGACGGCCATGGCTGGGCCGATCGCCTTGGGGTCATCCATGTTGCCAAGCATCAGAACGAGGCCAATTAGCGTGCCAATCATGCCCATGGCTGGTGCAAGGTCGACCCAAGCCTTGACCACATTTTGGTTATTTTCATGGCGCAGCTTCATCGCTTTGATTTCCTGGTTCAATTGCTGAACTAGCTTGGTTTCGTCGGCGCCATCAACCAAAAGCTGCATGCCCTTTTCGAAAAACTTGTCTGGCACATCCTGCCCCTCAAGCGCCATCATGCCATCCTTGCGGGCGATGCTGGCCAGTTCCACCATCCGCTCGATCATGACATTCTGTTTCTTGACCGGCGGTAGAAACGCCTTTGACATGGCCCCAAAACTTGCCAGAAAGGTGGGCAGCGGGGTCGTATACATGGCAGCAAAGAACGTGCCGCCGATCACGATCAGAACCGAGGGAACATCGAAGAATGGCGCCAGACCTCCACCGACAACCATCGCCCCTCCAATCATGGCAAAAGACCCGATAAGGCCAACTAGAGATGCAATATCCATGACGATGCTCCTGCGTTCGACCGGGTTCGGCATGAATTGTGCAAGTGTGGTGCCAAGTGCTTGGCGCAGGGAGGTCTTCTTGAAAAAATTCACAAATTTGTCAGGACGGTTTCGCCGTTATGGGCTGATCGCCTTGGTTTTGACGGCCTTGGGGCCAGATGCTCATGCCCAAGACGGCATCACCTTCGTTGAGCGGGGCCCCGTTGTGCTGGATATCATGGGCAAGCTGGAGTGGATGCGATGCAGCATAGGGCAGGTTTGGGCTGACGGTCGCTGCGACGGGGATCCGTTGCTTGCGCCATTCGCGGCAGGCGAAGCGATCATCGCACGGGCGGCGGCCAGTTCGGGTGAGGGGTGGCGCATCCCGACACGTGCAGAGCTGGAGCGCCTTTTGGTGCCCGGGGACGCGCCGCCGTTGATAGACGGCCGTGTGTTTCCTGATGCGTATAGGGGCGGGTACTGGACAGCCGACGCCAACTGGATGCTGGCCGGCAGCCGTTGGGTCGTGAATTTCAATTCAGGCTTCAGTTACGGCCGCGCGTTGCCGCGACAGTCCTTCGCCTTCAGACTTGTGCGTGACCGGTGATGTCTTGCCTTAATCGCCGCTTCGATCCGGTCCGATAAGTTCCAGCGTAGCTTTGCCAATCGCCAACAAACCCAGCCCGCCGATAAAAAAAAGGGCGAGGGTCAGTGTGCTAAATCCCTCGATCACCCCGAATGTTTCGGGGCTCAGCACATAGATCAGGGCAATCCCGATCACAGCCATCAGGAAAAAACGGATTACGATGCATCTATGGCACGGTGTGCCGGTCTGCCCCTGATCGTCGTCGCTTCGCTCGGCCATTCCCGCTCCGCCGCTTCACCCTGCAACGTGACCAAGCAAGGACTGCGCCGGACTTAGGCGGCCATCCCTAAAGGGCCATTCAAAAAACTTAAGATATGCTGCAACTTTACCCGGCGTTGGTATCTTATGGCCTGAGTGATAACAGGATTCTAGGCGACATGTTTCAGGTCTCGATGCAGGCGCAGCTTGCGCAACGGCAATCACTGGTTTTCACGCCGCAACTTCAGCAGGCGATCAAATTGCTTTTGCTGAACAATGTCGATCTGACAAGCTATGTTGAAAAGGCCGCCGAAGAGAACCCTTTCCTCGAAGTGAAACTGCCCGAGGTGTCGCGCGGCATTCCGATGGTGCCGATGTCGTCAGGCAGTGCGGTGGATCAGTCCGGCTACGATCCGATTTCCATGCTTGTCGACAGAGCCGGCGAGACATTCGGTGCACAGGTGTTCGCGCAGGTCGAGGATTTGCTGAGCGATCATGACGACCGCGCAATCGGATACGCCCTTGCCTCGCATCTGGAGCCGACCGGGTGGCTTTTGGTGGCCCTTGAGGATGTAGCGGCCAATCTGTGCGCAGATGTTGCACAGGTCGATCAGGTCTTACGCAAACTGCAGCGCGCCGAGCCTGCGGGGCTGTTCGCTCGCAACCTTCGAGAGTGCCTCAGGCTGCAACTGCGTGACGCAGGAAAAGATAGAGCCAAGATGCATGTGCTGATCGACCATCTGAATTTGGTGCAGCAAGGGGCGTTGCCGGAACTGCGCAGGAAACTGGATTGCAACAAGGAACAGCTGGCCGGATATCTGCGCCAGCTGCGCCGTCTCAACCCTAAGCCGGGGCTTGAGCTTGGGGATGGACATGCGGTCCCGCTACAAGAGCCGGACCTGTGCGCTTTCAAGGATGCCGAGGGCGAGTGGTCTGTAGAGCTGAACAATTCGACCCTGCCTGTCATCAAGGTTGACGAGGAAATGGGCCGCAAGGTGCGAAAGCTGATCGGCAAGGACGCCGACTGCGAATTCGTGAGGGGCTCTTTGGGCACTGCAAGGTGGCTCACCCGAGCGATCTTGCAGCGCAACGAGACCAGCATCAAGGTTGCCGCCGAAATCGTGCGCTACCAAAAGCCGTTTCTGGATGAAGGCATGCAAAAGATGCGCCCCCTCAAGCTGAAGATGATCGCCGATGCCGTAGGCCTGCATGAAAGTACGATCAGCCGTGTGACATCATCCTTGACGATGCAAACGCCTCAGGGCTGTTTCCCTCTGAAGGCGTTCTTCAGCGCCGCGATTGAGAGTGATGGGTCAGACGAGGGCGCGTCGGCTTGGGCGATCCGCAACAAAATTCGCAACATGGTCGGTGCCGAGCCGCAAAACCGCCCGTTCAGCGATGACAAGATCACCAGTGAACTGAACAGCCAAGGTTTTCAGATCGCGCGGCGCACGGTGGCTAAATATCGCAAACTTGACCGCATTCCATCCTCATCTCAACGGCGCCGCAGCTACGAGATGTCGGCACCCAGTATACAGTGCTAGAGCGCGTCGGCGAAAGTCACGGGCGCGTTCAAAATATTGGTCAGGGTCTTGATCTCGGCGATCTCATCAAGCCGCCAGGCCCTTGGTTGGCCCAGCGACGGATCATTGCGCATGCGAAACACGAAGGCCTTGAACGACGTGACGACAGTCTGGCTTTTGGTTAGTTCCCGGGCCGGTGCGAGAGGGTCGAAGAAGACGCCGCGCATCTTTCGTGGCCTGCCTGATTTCTCGAAACAGATCGAATTGTAAAGAAAGCCGCTGCAATAGTGTAGCGTGTCCTCCTCTTCGAGTTCGGCGAGAAAAAACAGCATGGCTTCGGAAACACCGTATAGTTTTTCGGGTTTGCAATCCGCATAGGATTTCAACAATGATTTTGACATCCGGTTGGCAAATGCCTCGATCGGAAGGTTGCCTTCGACGAAACGCGTGGCGACGGTGCTGCAGACGGCGTGAAGAACCCAATCGGGCGCATATGACATATCTGAGTTGCCTTTCCCAAAGCGTGAACCAACGCTGAAAACGAAGGTTTATGAAGCGTGTGCGCCCGAAACGCGTTGCAACGCCCTCAGGAATTCATCTTTCGTGATGAAGCCAAGGGTCTTTCCATTTTCGCGCACGATGACACATTCCACCCCGTCCGTCTGGAACATAGCCTTTATCGTGGCGGAACATACATTCGGTCCAACGGTAATTTGCGTGTTTTTCAGCAGTGCAAGCAGATCCATTAGTTTGCGGTTTGACTCTGTAAGTTCGGCCAGCTTCGCATGTGTGACTTGCAGGATCTCGACGCAGGCGACAAGTTTCCCGTCTGCATTGCAAACGGGCAGGTTGCGAAATCTTTTGTCGATCATTTCCGTCAACGTGGTCTGGCAATTTGTGTCTTCATCGACCGTGTACACGACACGTGTCATGACGCGATCGACCATCCAATTCAGAACATCGGCCCCGGTCGAAAAAATATTCCTGACGATATCGCGCTCGGACAGGATGCCCACAACAGCGCGGGCATCATCCACAACAACCACACCGCCCCGGTTTTCGTTCGAGATGATCCGCATGGCATCTCGCACCGTGCTGTCTTTGGTCAACGTTGCCTGCGGCAAGCTCAAATCCACTTCGATCAGATCTCGCAGACGCGGGCGCTTTCCTTCGATGATGTCATGGGCGGTCAGGGTCATGTTCGGATCTCCGATGATGTGGAAAAGGATCAGTATTTCTTGTAAACCCGCAAGGCAGCCTGGCTTTTGCGCCGCGCCGACCTTGCGTTTTCCATTAATCGGCCAACCTGTTCGGCGCTGTCCGTGTTACGCAGGACCAGATCGCCAAGACGGGCCCGATCCTTGGCGGTGATGCTGGCGGCTGGCAGGTCAGTGCGTCGTATAGCAACGCCAAGTTCCTCGCTCATGGCAAGGGCCTGCTCGAACTCTCCGGCGTCCAGAAACTGTTCTATTCTCGTTTGGGACTGCTCGAAACCATCAAGAATGTCGTTGGTCCGGGTCATGCCCGGATCATGAGATTTGTTGCCATGCATCAAGTATTTCTCTCATTGCCCTGCGGGCTTGCGGCACGTTCGCGGTGTCGTCGCGGCGCATATGCTTCAGCAGTTGCTGGCGGGAATATTCATAAAGTTGGAACAGGTTGGTGGCGATATCGCCACCACGTTCAAAATCCAGACTGCTTTGCAGAACGTATATTGCCGTCAATGCGCGCGCCGAATGATGTCGATATACCTCGGTCGTGCGGTCCTGCGCCACTTCGACGATCCCCAGACTGCGCGTCAAGCACTCCAATGTTGCTTTGACCAACGCCTGTTTGCTTTCGACGTCGAAATCCGGTCTGCTTTGCTGGCGTTTGTACTCATTTGCAGGACTTAACATGTACTTGATTGCACCTATTTCTAACTATTTTCCTGTATATAAACGACTAGAAGGCGGGTCTGTTTAGGCCATTCTGGCTAAAGTCCGAGACCAAGTTCCGTATCGGTATAGGTGACCGTATCCAGCAGAAACTGTTCGATTGACGGTTGATCGATCGGCGCAAGCCCGTCGGTGATCATTTGGGTTTCACTGGCCGCCACCAACCGGGCATTCGCGCCAGACAGGGCCGATAGCCCACCTATCCCGATGCCACCAACATTCATATGCGTGAGGATGATGGCGGGGGACAGGTCTTTGAACGCCTGACAGTAGTGCTTGATCGCCAGCACCGACCAGGTCCCCGGAACGATCATCACCGGGGTGAGGTCCGTATCCTCGTTGTTCTGGCAGATCAGGTCATAGGCTTCTTTCACCTGTTCCGGGTCTGACAGGTTACAATCCACGATATCGCTTGGGCTGTAGATTTGGGGTTGGTGCCAGGTTTCGTCTGTGTAGACGGTATTGAGCAGCAACGCGTGATGCAGCAACCGCCCGTCATCCACAAAGCTTTTGCGGGAAAGCTTGGTAAGTTTCGGGCGAATGCCGTAGCTTTGGATGCGCTCAAAGGCGATCTGCGCGGTAACCGTGGTCTTTCCAGCACCGGGCGGGCCGAAGATGAACAGCATACCGCCCTCATGCAATGCAGAGGTCTCATCCGGCCAGGCCAGCCGCTCTGCCAGCAGCTTGCAGGCGTGATCCAGTTGCGCCTTGGGCGAATGCAGCTCGGGCGCGATGGCGCAGCTACGCGCGATGTCCTCGGGAAAGCCATGGCGCACGATCCGATCAGACGATCCTCCCCTTTGCGTGATGGCCGCGGGGGCAGATTCGTATTGTTCAGGCACACTTGTGCCGGGCGCGTAGCCCGGACGCCACTCTGATGTCGGATCAAACCCGCTCGTACCGATTGCCTGATAGGGCGCTTTTTCCCAAGCGCGTGCGGTTTCCGCAGCCGGCTGGGGCGGCGCGGAGCCGGCCGGTGCCCAAGGCTCGACGATTGGGCGCGGCTCTGTATCCGGACGCGCCCCGAACCGGTCGTCTTCCCTGAAGGCGGCCTCTGAGGAGGCTGGCATATCGTCGTCAGACCAGTCGGATCGCTGGAACATTTGCTCCACAGGCCACGGGGGCGAGGGTGGCTCGCCCGTCGCCCGGCGCATGAGATGGGCATTGGTCGTTTCTTCGGCGCGCGCGCGGGTGTTCAGCATCTGCTCCAATTCGGCGATATCGGGCAGATCTATGGCTGGCTCGGAGGCCTGCCGGGGGCGGGGCTCGTCCTGATATGGCTGCCGCCGAAAATCATCGCTGTCATAGGGCTGTTGGCGCATGTCGTCCATGTCGTCGTCGTGATCGCGACGATTCCGAACGGTTCGGAGCGCCTCTTCAAGATCCAGGGTCTCTGCCGGCACGCCTTTTGCGAAGGGCTCTTCAAAACGCCGGCGCGGTTTCGGTTCGGGCGCGCGGGCGGTGACTGCGGCGACAGTCTGCTTGATGGCCCTCACTTCTGTCAGGTTGCCCACGCGCCGGATCGACAGGATCATCGCGTCATCGCCCAGTTCCCGGACGGCCTTGTCCATGGCGCTTTCTGAATCTGCGGCTTTGAAGACGTATTCAGTCACGGAAGGGTCCCTTTTTAGCAGGCGCGGCGATGCTTAGATCACGGATCGGGTCATTTTGCGGGCGTCATGGTTTCTTCGCCCGAAACGGTGGCGATCACGTCCACCTTGCGGCCATCAGGCAGTTCGGTGAAGGACAGAACCGGGAAATCGGCAATATACTGCCTCAGGAACGCCGAGAACTTTCGCCGGATCTGTGGAGAGACGACAAGGAAAGCCTTTTTGCCGGTTTCCGCTTGTTCCTCGTTCAGCCTGACCAGCGATTGAACCAGCCGTTCTGCAAGCGTGCCATCCAGCAGCAATTGCTCTCCTTCGGATTGTTTTGCGGAATTGATGAGCAAATGCTCGAAATCGCTGTCCAGCGTCACCACTGGCAAGGGCTGGTTGAGCGGCGTGGTCTGCTGGATCAGCAGCCCGACCAGATGCGGCCGCAGCGCCTCGGCTGTTTCGGCGATGCCAAGGTTGCGACTGGCCATTTCGGAAAGCAGTTCCAGAATGAGCCTCAGGTCGCTGATCGGTATCCGTTCGCGTAGGATGTGACGCAGCACGGCTGTCAGATTGTGCAACGGCATCAGCTTTGGCACGACGGATTGCACAAGTTGCGGCACAACCCTTGACAGGTTGTCGAGCAATTCCTGCACGTCGTCCTGACCGATCAATTCGGAGGCGTGTTTGCGCAGGATCTGGCTGAGATGGGTGGCCAGCACCGTTTCGGGTTCGATGATGACATAGTCGTTGGCTTCGGCCTCAACCTCGCGCTCGGGCAGGATCCATGTTGCGTCGATGCCGAAAGACGGCTCCTTGACGTCGATACCCTGCAGCTTGATGCGGGATGTGCCGCTTGGAAGCGCAAGTTTGTGATCCGGGTAGATCTTGTTTTCGGCCACAACCGTTTGACCGATCTTGATCCGGTATTCGTTGGCGGCAAGGGCAAGGTCGTCACGCACGCGGATACCGGGCAGGACAAAGCCAAGGGCCTGTGACACCTCTGAGCGCACGGTCTTGATGCGCCGCGCCAGCGGGCCGCCATCCTCGCTGTCGACCATCGACAAAAGCGGGTAGCTCAGCTGTAACGTCACTGCTGACAGGTCGGCGACATCCGTCACCTTCAGGTTGTCTGAATTGGTGTCTTCGCTGCCGGCTGGCTCCGCCTCTTCGATCTCGGTGTCGCCCAGCAGTTCCCGTTTGCGGAAAACATACCCCGCAAGCCCTGCAAAGGCCGCGACCCCCACGAACAAGAGCGTCGGCATGCCAGGCACAAGGCCGATCAGGCCAAGCACGCCGGCCACGGGAAACCACGCGCGCGACATGCTGACTTCGCTTTTGATGTGCTCGGCCATGTCCTGCGACGAGGAAACGCGCGTTACGATGATTGCCGTGGCGATCGACAGCAGCAAGGACGGGATCTGCGCCACAAGCCCATCCCCGATCGACAGCAGCACGTAAAGCTGTGCAGCCTCCCCGACGGCCAGATCATGCTGCATGGTCCCGATGGCCAGCCCGCCGATCAGGTTGATGGCAAGGATAAGGATGCCCGCAATCGCATCGCCCTTCACGAATTTCGACGCACCGTCCATGGCGCCGTGGAAATCCGCCTCGCGGGCCACGTCCTCGCGCCGTTTGGTCGCTTCTTCGGCTGTCAGCACGCCTGCATTCAGATCTGCGTCAATCGCCATCTGCTTGCCGGGCATGGCATCCAGCGTGAAACGTGCCGATACCTCTGAAACGCGCCCGGCACCTTTGGTGATGACCACAAGGTTGATGATCACAAGGATCAGGAAAACGAAGATCCCGACGACGAAATTCCCCGCGATCACAAAGGCCCCGAACGCCTCGATGACCTGGCCCGCGGCGGCCGTCCCGGTGTGCCCTTCGCTCAGTACGATCCGTGTCGACGCGACATTCAATGCGAGGCGAAACACCGTGGCGACAAGCAGAAGACTGGGGAAGGACGAAAAATCCAAAGGCCGGTATGTATGCAGCGCGACCATCAGGATCAGCAGCGCCATCAGGATGTTAAGTGTAAAGAAGACATCCAGCAGAAACACCGGCAGGGGCAGGACCATCATCGCCACCAGCATCAGGATGCCGAGAGGCAACGCCGTGCTGGTCAGGGTCCGCCCAATATTGCCGCGGCTTAGTGTCGGTTCTGACAGACTCATCCAAGGGGTTCCTTGCCCTGCTTCTCGCACGCGCCCAGACAAGGCTCGTCGTTTTAAAAAGGAGCAAAAATCATGCCATTCGTATTTCACAGGGCCATGGCGAGCCGTGTTGTAGAACTGGCATGGCATGTGCATGCAGGCCTCCAAATGATGTACCGCTCGGAGGACAGATCAGTGCGAAGCCCCACCCGTATGCCTGCAATCAAGGCAGTCGCTGCCATTGCCGCATTTGCAAGCCTTTCAGGATGCGTGATGCAACATGGCGCGACATCGGCGCCTGCGGGTCAGTCCGCTGCCGTCCGCGATGCAGCAGCGATCGAAAATTCGCTTGACCGGGCCGATGCCGTAACCGCCCAGCAGATCGTGCCAAGCATCTCGGGGGTCGGGTACGCGACTATTTCGGCGCAGCCGGCCAAGAACGTCAATCAGCGGCGGCTGATGGCGATCCGGGCGGCACGGATAGATGCGATACGCGATCTCACCGAGCAGGTGCATGGTCTCAAGCTGAATTCCCGGACGACGGTGATCAACGCCTTGGTGCAGAACGACACGTCTCGCGCGTCCGTCGATGGAACGATCCGGGGCGCGCGCACGGTGCGGATCAACCCGGTGGGGCGCGACACATATGAGGTGGTGCTGGAACTGGATCGCGACATGATCAACCGCATCATGCAGGCGCTGCGCTGATCGCAATGATGAGGCGTCTTCACAGCCCCCCAACCCATCGTCGGGCCGTTCTTTGGGTGATACTGGCGTGTCTGGTCGCGCTCACCACTGCGCCCGTTGCGGCAACCGCCGAGATGGTGCGAGTTACCGGGCGGGCCGTCTTGGCGCCCAATGACATCCCGGGATCGCGTCGTCGCGCGTTGGAAGACGCGCTGTATCTTGCCGCGATGAAGGGTGGGGCGGATGTAGATGCGTTTTCGGCTGTCGACATGGGAGTTCTGACCGCTGACAGCATCCTGCTGCGCGCCTCGACCCGGATTGTGGATTTTGCCGTCGTGGACGAATTCAGGGGGCAGTCCCAATATGAGGTGACGATTGACGCCTATGTGGGCGAGCAGCCGCAACTAGGCTGTGCCGCGCGGCCTGACCTTGCGTTGACGGTCGGCGTGCCAAAGCTGCGGACGACACAACAAGTGCCGCATTGGATTGACGAAGCCCTGAAGATGGCCCATGACGAGACGGTGAACGTCCTGCGCGGCGCTGCGAATGTCCGGCTTGCGGACAGTACGATATCGCTGGCCCCCAAAGCCGAGGTGGCATCCAGGGTGGCAGACGGGTTTGATTACCAATCGCTCCTGACAGGCAAGGCGCCACGGCAAGGTGGCGGGACGTTGCCCCGCGAGGCCCGTGGCTTGCATCTTTCATGGTCGGCGCAATCCGCGTCGGCACGGGCAGAGCGCGTTGTGGTGACACTTGAGGCGCGCATCGTCGATCCCGCAGCCCCGTCGCGGACCCGTAATCTGAAACTGCAAAAGACGGTGACCCTTACACCCGACACCCCTTGGCGGGCGTTGAACGTCTTGGCCAGCAAGGACTGGGACAGCACGGCCAAGGATCTGTCCCGGAGCTTTGGCAAGAGCCTGGCGACATGGCTGGAGCAATCCGCCTGTGCGCCCTTGGTTGCCAATCTGGCGGCCGCAGGCAAAGGCCGCTATCGCGTGGATCTGGGCACACGGGACGGTCTGACCCGTCAAAGCCTTGCGTTTGTCGATGGCGGTCAAAGCGCATGGACAGTCCTTCGCGTTGTCGAGCTTGGCGCAAGCAGTGCAATCGTCGCTCCGATGAACCTGGACCGCGCCCCTTCAGGCCTGGCGGGAACGCAGGTGCATTTCAATGACCGAAGGTAACAGGATGATCCGTTCGATATCATACTGGTCGGCTGCGCTGTTGATCACCATAGCGGCGCCGGCCCACGCTCAGGATCCTGATCTCGTTCTAAGGTATAATTCAGACTTGCTGGCCGGGGGCGTTTCTGAAAACCGGCACCACGTTCAGCAGGGTGAAACCCTGTATTCAATCCTGCTCACCCATTTTGGCCATAATGCGGATTTGCCAAGCCTTGCGCGGGCGACCCTCGCGCTTAATCCTCGTGCGTTTCGTGGCGGTGACATGAACCGCTTGCTTGCGGGCCAAACAATCACCCTTCCACATGGGGCCGCCGGGCCGTCCGAGCCTGACGACATCCATTTCTTCTGACATGCGCCATTCATGGGTCATCATCTGCGGGTTTGTCGTGTTGCCGCTGGTGGCGGTCGCTGAACCCCGCGTGATAACCGGCGAGGATGTCAGGCAGGCGATCGTCAAGCGCCTGACCCAGGCGGGAGAGCATGCAGCGCCCAACGTTTTGCCGGAAAAACAGTTCTATGCCTGCGATCAGCCATTGGAAGTGCAACCGGCCTTTGGCGGCTGGCGCAGCGTTTTGGTCGTGTGCCCGTCGCCGGTGGAGTGGGAAATCGTGGTGCGCGCCCAGGTCAGAGGCGCGGGCCTTCCCGTTGCCCAGGGCCGTGATGCGGCCATCGCGCAGGCCGTGTTTCTGAACAGGCCCTTGCGGCGTGGCGACCGTATTCAATCTGGTGATGTGGAACTGCGCCCGATAGACCCGCTTTCTTCAGGCAGTATCTTTGCCGATCCCGACGACGTGATCGGACGGGTTCTGACGCAGTCCATCACCACGCGCGTACCTCTCATGCCGCGGCATTTGCTGCGTGAATGGGCGGTTGAAGCAGAAGATGCATTGTCCCTTTTCATCCTGCGTGGCGGCATTCAAATCGTGGCGCCGGGCATGGCGTTGGAATCGGGCCAATTCGGTGATACGATCCGTGTGACGAATGCAACCAGCGGCGTGGAGCTGTTGGGCAAGGTGGTCGGTGACAAGAAAGTGGAAGTAATCTCTAAAAGCCTCCCGTAGAGCGTCGTTACCTGAATCAGCAAGGAGAAAGTTACATGGTCGATTCCACACAAAACCTTACTGGCACAGTTACTTCTGTGAGAGTAGCTGAAGCTAATGCTACCCCAACGGTAAGCCTTTCGCCGAACGCGTCTGGCGACACCGCTGCTCTTGGCCTTGCGGCTCCAGTCAACCCGGTTTCGGCTGCATCACGTCCTTCGATCGAGGTGAATTCGGCCACTGCCGAAGTGCTGGCATCCATGCGGGACATGCCCCCGCCGATAGATATCGAGGCGACCACCGAGATACGTGAAGCGATCAGAGCAAACAACTACCCCATTGACCTTTCCAAGGTGGCCGGCAGTTTGTTGCAATCGTTAGATTCCCTTTCTTGATAACTGAACCAGCCTTTGTCGATGCGATGTTCCGTCTTGGCGTTCTTTTGGAAAAGCTTTCCAAAAGCCGTCATAATGCGGTGGCTTATGCCGATGCTGCGGCAGACGTTCTAGACTGCGTCAAGATGCTAAGAGGCCTAGCGGTGCTACACTTTCCGGGTGCATCCGGACTGCATGACGATCTTTTGCGTGAATTCTTCTTTGCCGCTAAAAGTGCTGAGTTGAGATCGCCCGCAGCGGTTATGGGTCCGACATCGGGCGCATCGTCAAATTACTGTCTCCCCTGTCAACAATGTGACTGGAACCGATAGGGGAAACCGGAATGATGGTGATGCCAGATCAGGATCAATTGAAATTGGGTCTGCTTGCAGCGGGGGCGTGCCTTCTACTGCTGGCAGTGCTGTGGCGAGTGCGCCGGTCCCGGTCGGCCAGGAAAAACCGCGCGAGCGCGCACAGGACCGCGCCGGCGATGACAAGTGCCGCGCCCACGTCTGATTTCACAACACTGTATGAAGAGGCGCTCGCAGAACCCTTATCATCGGATCTGCCCGCCGAAACCGAACCATCCAAGCCCGATCAGGCGCCTGACCCCACATTTTCTGAGACCGCGCCGGAAACCCCGCCCGCGCCCGATAAGGCCGCCGCGACCGGCGTCGTAGTGTTGAATGATTTTCGCAAGGCGCTGGATGACGGCATGGACCTGCTTGCCGCCGCGCGCAAACATGGCCTGACCGATGACGAGGCCCGTGTTGCCGTGTTGTGCTACAGCCCGCCTGACGCCTGATCCGTAAACAGCGTCGTCATGTCCTGTTCATCGAACAACGCGCGCGCCTCGTCCTGTGACTTCAGGATCACTTCCGTTTCCAACTCTGTCATGATCTCGTCGCGCTTGGTGGCTGCGTTATCAACACCCAGCGCCGCCGCGATCAGGGACCAGACATAGGCCGCTTGCATGTCTGGCTCGGACAAGGTGGTGCTGTTGAAATCTATGTATTGCATGATCGCGCTGCGATCCCCGCGTGCAAGCCTTTCGCGCAGTCTCTGGTCGATCCGCACGAATATCGCGGCCTTTGCATTCGGCGTCACTAGGTCGGACAGGTCTTCGCTGAACTTGATGGCCCGCTCCACACCACCCAGTTGCGCCAACAGGGACCATTCCAGCGCCTGAACGAAATTCTGGGGCCGTCCCTGTCCGGCGCGCAGCATAATGGCAAGGTTGAACTGCGCGTCGTAATCGTCATTCTGCGCAAGAGTTTCGAACAAGGCAGTGGCCGTGGCAAAATCCTTGACCTGCACGGCCCGCACCGCGTTTTGAAACGGGTCTGCCTCGGCCCGATGCGCCTCTGCCATGGCGCCGCTGCCAAGGGTCGCAAGGACTATTGCGGCGACTGCCCGGTTCAGGGTCAATTTTAGAAAGGGGCATCCGCGCGGTGTCATGGTCTGCTCCGGTCTTGCTGCTGCCTTGCCAAGGGTAAACCATTTGGAACAAGGCGCAATTGCTTAATGCATGTCGCCGGTCTGATCTGATCCCCGGATTCTGGACCGTTTGAAGCTGGAGTTTTCCGCTATGATTTCCCGGCTGGGAAAGGAGCGGAATCACATGAAGGCATCGAAGTGAACTGATGCGGTTGATGCCCCCACCCGCCGGCACCGTATACCATGACGTGTGTGGATGCCCCCTGTTTGGCAAGCGTTATCTTTGATTTTCTGCGGGGTCTTCGATCGGATGTGAATCAGCATGCAAAAGTGACCCACTTGGGTGGGTTATGATCATCTAAAACTGACCCACCTGCATTGTTAACATCCGTGC
>NZ_JBHUDD010000138.1:0-16637 GCF_042677865.1 Lacimonas salitolerans
CTACCCCCCGGGTGGGTCATTTTTAAATGATCACGATGGGTCAGTTTTGAATGCAGATTGACACTATATGATCGCCGCAATCCAGAACCTCTGAGCAGCAGCGCCGCCAAAGACCGCCTGATGGCCCTGATCGCAGCTGAACTCTGCGGTGGCCCACTGCGACTATCACTTGAATCTCTCGGCCTCATCACCGTGCAATATGAGGGGGATGCGAGGATTGCGCAGCGACTCAGCGAAAGGGTTCCGCCTGAGTATCGAGGCCTGGTGCCGGCTCTGGTCCGCTTTTTGCTCGACCTCATTCGGCAATCGAGAGCGATCAACACGCTGGAGAACATCGACCTAACAGACGAGTCCGTGTGGGGTGAGGGGTTGGCGAGCGCGGATATCTCGTGGTCGTTGTCGCGGACTCACCAGAGCCGGCGACTGCGGACGTTGCTCTCAGAGCCGGGACGCTCCAATCGGCCACTGTGGGTGCTGATCGACAGGCTCGGAATCCCAGACGACCAAGCGCGAGACATGCTCTCGGCTTTCTGGGAGGAGGCGACGCGGCCCCGTCACCGTCTCCTGCTGCCCGGCGGACACGGTCATGTTCTGAACTTGGCGGCCATGCGCTTCGCAGCGACCCCGGAAGGAGAATTGCGCCGCTGTGAAAGTTGCGGTGCGTCCAGCCAGATCGATCTCGGGGGCGTGTGTACCGCCTGGCGCTGTACGGGGCGCACAGTTCCTGTTTCAGCCGAAGAACGGGACGAGATGCGCAGACGCAACCATTACCTCGTTCGTTATGAAGGGCAGCCGCTGAGCGGGATAGCGCGGGAGCACACCGCCGCCATATCGACGACGGAACGATCCGAGATCGAGGAGCGGTTCCGGCAGGGTGAGATCAACTTGCTCAGCTGCACCACGACAATGGAAATGGGTGTCGATCTGGGCGAGCTGGAGGCGGTTTTCTGCCGGAACGTCCCGCCAGGCATTGCGAACTATCAGCAGCGCGCCGGTCGCGCTGGCCGCCGCGCGCAGGCCGCGCCTGTTGCATTGATGATGGCGAGATCCGGCCGATACGACCAAGCACAATTCAACGATCTGCGTGGCTATCTCGAGGCACTCCCCCCCGCGCCATATCTGACATTGGACAACCCAAGCTTCTTCCGACGGCACCAGGTCTCATGCCTGTTGGCAGGTTGGCTGGATCATCGCTTGTCAGGCCACGAGCGCACCGGAGCTCCGCGTCTGCGTGATGTGCTGGGCGAGCGCTTGGACGAGGCTGCTGAGACAACTCTTCTGGCAGACCTTTCAGCATGGCTCGCTTCGGAGGCCGGTGTTGCCGCACGCGCGGTTGCTGAGCGCATGGCGTCTTCTCTCCCGGCAAGACTTGATCATGTCGGTCTCTTCGGGGGCGAACTGACTGAGCATGCGCGCGCAGAGATAACGCGCTGGATCCGGGCTACTTGCGCTCGCTGGCGCGAGCTCAATGACGCCTACGAAACGGCACGTGCCGCGCTCGATGATCCGGATGCGAACGAGCAGGCCCGCTCCCGCGCTGCCGGTCGCATGAATGGCCGTTTGGGCGACATGCGTCGGTATCTTGATCGATTCCTGGTTGAGGCCCTGTCGCGTGCTGCCGTCATACCGACTTACAGCTTCCCGGTTCACTCGATTCACCTAGAGATTGTCACGGAACGAGGCGCTCGCACCGCTTCGGATGATCGAGCTTTGCAGCTCGATCGGGACGCAGCAATGGCGATCGCTGAGTATGCGCCGGGGGCCGAAGTCGTGGCCGGTGGCCGAATTTGGACGTCCGCGGGCATCGCACGGAGAGCCACGGTAGGCACCGGTGATGCTTGGATGGAACGTGGTTTCCATCGCGTTTGTCCGACGTGCCAGCATGCAGAAACACATCACGAGCGGGATGATTTTGGGGAGAACTGCCCTCAGTGCGGTTCACGGGCCAGTGGCCCGCGCCGTGCCTTCGTTGAACCGGTGGGGTTCCTGACATCATATGCCGACCGGCAAGGTAGAGACCCCGGCGCGACACGCTTGAGAGTGCGCCCCGTCGACGAAGCGCGCCTTCTAACGCGAGCCCGCCCTGAGGACTTCCAGGTTTCAGACCTAGCACGCGTCACGCATTTCTTCGCGCCGGCTATCGCACCAGAGGGGAGTCAGCCTGGACGAATGCTCGTCTTGAACCGCGGGCCGCTGGGGGCGGGCTATCTTTGGTGCCCGTCGTGCGAGCACGCGAGACCAGCGCCTCAAGAGGCGCTTGGCGGGGCAGAGATCCGGGCAGTGCATGAGAACCCGCGGACCGGAGATCGGTGCCGGGTTGAATCCCTTCGCTGGCCCGTGGACCTCGCACATGTTTTCGAGACGGATCTTCGGGGGATCCGCATCGATCAGCCGGTCCCAGACTTTTCTGATCGCCCCACGGAGACTGAACGGCGGGCGGCGCGGGATGGCTTCCTTAGAACGCTGGCAGAGGCATTGAGACTTGCGGCAGCGGACATTCTTGAAACTGACCCACGAGACCTCCGCGCGACTGTTGAGCTTCTCGGTGCGGCCCCGCTGGTCATCCTATCGGACTCAGTCCCAGGCGGTGCCGGCTACTGCCGTCGATTGCTCGACGATTCTCGCTTCTCGGCCCGCGTGCTGCTGGGTCGAGCGATCGCGGTTCTTGATTGCCCTCGTGGCGCAGCCTGCGAGACGAGCTGCTCGCGGTGCCTGAATGACTACTCCAACCAGGTCTATTGGGATCAGTTCGATCGTCATCCTGTGTTTGGCTGGTTGCGCGGCCTGCTTGCGGAGTCGACACCGCGGCCCGCTCATGGCCCCGACGCTGCGGTCCCGGTAGCGCAGACTGCCGCGGCGACGCTGCGGGTGCGTCTCGAGGGAGCGGGGCTTGTGGCTGTTTCCTCGCCAGATCTCTGGGGGGCCGAAGATCGGTCCGAGGCCCTCACAAGCGCGCGGGCATTGCGAAACTGGCTCGATGAAGCCTCGAACAGGCATGCCCTCTATCTACTTCCACCGGGTGCGGTTGATGCAGGTACCCCGACAGGCCTCGATCGTGAGATTGCCTATGCTTTGGCGCCATACGAACGATCCGGCCAGCTTCGCTTTGGCACGCTCGACGGGTCGGCCGTTGCGAATGCGCCTCGCCTGTCTGTCTTGAAGGGTGTCGGGGCAGAGGCCTCTGTGGATGCGTTCTACGCATCGCAGGACGCGGCGGCGGCTCTTGCCGGGCCACTGGAGGGGGTCAGCCACCTTTTTTCATGCTCAGCAGGCGACAGCTGGCTTGCGTCGGTGCAGGACAGCGTCCGAACGCTGCCGGGTCCGTTGGCTGGGCTCACAGAACGTTTGCGCGTCTTCCGCTTCCGACCGGGCACCGCCCGAGCGCTCACACCGCTCTTTCAAGGCGTAGCAGGGCGCCGTGTCGCGCTCGAAATCGAGGATCCCTGGTGCGGCGTTCGCCCACATAACCGACGTCGCCTAGCGAGCTTTGTCGCTGCCGCTGGGTCAGCGGGCGTCGACATCGAGCGACTTGCAGTCGTGTGGAATCCCGATCACGGCGAGCCGGATACGCCGCAATCGCAGTCGAGCGCGTTACGCGCTGAGCTGCGATCTGCCGGCATCACGGTTACACCCGAACTCCATCACCGCTCTGCACGCAATCGCCATTTCCATGATCGCGTTGTGACGATTCAGACCGTCGATGACGGGCCGAGGGTCAACCTGAGATGGGACGTGACCGCGGGAATCGACAATCTGATGTCTCACTCGAAGGAGTGCAGCGTCTTCATCGAGGAGCGCTGAGCCCAACTGCTCATGTGGAAGCACGAAGGACTTCGGCCCCTCTTGCTTCCACAGTGCTTCCACGGGCCTTGGAAATGCAAACACCGCCCCGAGGGGCGGCGTATAAGCGTTTGGAAACGCGAAGGATTTTGGTTGCGGGGGTAGGATTTGAACCTACGACCTTCAGGTTATGAGTCGTGTCGAACAGACCATGCACGATTGCGCTGGGTTGCGTATTACTTCGTCATTTCCGCCACTTCGAGCCTCCTGCCCCGCGCCCGCCATCCGCAGGATTGCGCAGAAACTGGCAGCACTTTGCCCTCTCTTGCTTCCACAATGCTTCCAAGTGGGCGCTGGCTGATGATCGCGGTAGCACTCTGTATTAGTGAAACCTCGCAGGCCGCTCCATGGTATGTGCTCGCGCGAGTGCCAGACTGGCAACGCCGAAGCGCCATGGCCCCGGCTTGCACTCCCGGTCCCGCGCGTATTACGGTCTGAATGAGAGGTGCGACATGCTGGGGGCGTTAGCCGGAGACATTATCGGATCGCGGTTCGAGGGGCATCCAGCGCCCCCCGACGGGTTCGAATTCTTTCACCGCGACTGCCGCTTCACCGACGACACGGTGTGCACGCTGGCCGTCGCCGAGGCGCTGATGTCGGGGCAAGACATCGCGAAGACCTTGCGCAGTTTCGTTCGGCGCTATCCCGACGCGGGGTATGGCGGCATGTTCCTGCGCTGGGCGTTCACCGATGAAGCGCCGGCCTATGGCAGTTGGGGCAACGGCGCACCGATGCGGGTGGCAGCGGTGGGCTGGTGGGCGCGGTCCGAGGCCGAGGCGATGGAGCTTGCCACCGCGCAGGCCGTGGTCAGTCATGACCATCCCGATGCGGTCACTGCAGCACAGGCGGTTGCAACGGCGATCCTGCACCTGCGGCAGGGCGATGCGCCGGATGCCGTGCACGCCCAATTGACGACCCGATTCGGTTATGACCTGCGGCCCGAGACCGCGCTGCGCCGGGGCGGCTTCGACGTCTCGGCCGCGGGTACCGTGCCGCCTGCTCTGACCGCCGCCTTCGAGGCCACGGGCTGGGAAGAGGCCGTACGCACGGCCGTGGGTCTCGGCGGGGATACCGACACGCTCGCCTGCATCACCGGCGCCGTGGCCGAGGCGATCCACGGAGTGCCTGAGCCGATCACGGATCGCGCCCGCGGCCTTCTCACTGATGATCTCCGCGCGGTACTCGACCGTTTTGAACAAGCGCTTGCGACACGGGCATAGCGCCCCGCCCCGCCATCTCAAGCCGACGCCTAGCCTGGCGTCTCGGTGGTCTTTGCGTTCAGGTGATTCGGCGCCGAGACTGGTTTTCATCTAACAGAGGACCGTTTTACTGCCACCACAGCTACGCAGCTTTTCCTTTTATTACGCATTTTCAATGTGTTCGTTGACTGTGCGGTGATGATGCCCACTGTAACGGCAGCCATCATCACCGCGCAGGACCGCTCATGCCAAAACTGACTAAACGCACCGTCGATGCTATTGAACCGCAAGCCACGGAGTTCTTCATCTGGGAAGAGAGCATTCCTGGCTTCGGGCTACGCGTGATGCCAAGCGGGCGCAAAAGCTTCGTCGTCCAGTATCGTGCAGGGCGGCGCCCGCGCCGAATGAGCCTCGGACCCAGCACCGTGCTGACCTGCGATCAGGCGCGCACGCGGGCGATCACGATTATTGCCGCCGTCAAGAACGGGGAAGATCCTGCAGCCGATCGCGCCGCGAAGCGCAACGCCGCGACGATCAAGGAATTGGCGGAGCGGTTCGACAAGGAGCACATCGCCATCCGCGTGAAGGCCAGCACCGGCAAAGAGTATCGCCGGAACCTGCAGCGCTTCATCCTGCCCGCCCTCGGTCAACTGACGGTCACTGGGGTGACGCGCGCAGATGTCGCGAAGTTCCACCACGACCTGCGCCACATCCCCTATCAGGCCAACCGCTGCCTCGAGGTGGTCTCGAAGATGTTCAGCCTCGCCGAGATGTGGGGGCTGCGTCCAGACGGCACCAATCCGCTAAAGCACATCCGGAAGTACCCCGAGGAGAAACGAGAGCGCTTTCTCAGCGCGGCGGAACTGCGCCGGATCGGCGAGGTGCTCCGCGAGATGGAGGCGGAGGGGATCGAACTGCCGTCGGCCGTCCTCGCCGCCCGCCTTCTGATCCTGACCGGATGTCGGCTGAACGAGATCATGACGCTGAAATGGGCATGCGTCGATCTGGCCGAGCGCGTCCTGCGCCTGCCGGACTCCAAGACCGGCGCCAAGGTCGTCCATCTCGGCCAGCCCGCCGCCGAACTGCTCCGCGACGCTCAGCGCGTTGATGGCAACCCATGGGTCATCGCCGGCACCCTGCCGGGCAAGCCGCTGAGCGACCTTCAGCCATTTTGGCAGCGCGCCCGCGCCCGCGCCGGTGTCAAGGACGTGCGCATCCACGATCTGCGCCACACCTTCGCGTCCACTGCCGTCGCCTCGGGTCAGGGCCTCCCCATGATCGGCAAGCTCCTCGGCCATACTCAGGTCCAGACCACGGCGCGCTACGCACACCTCGCCGCCGAGCCAGTGCGGATGGCAGCGGACGCGGTGGCGCAAAGCCTGCAGCAATCTATGGGATCGTCCCGCGCAAGCGCGCTCGTTTCTGACTGATTGCAAAAGCAATTGCGGCTCTCGCTGAAATTATGTAACCAGAGAAAGTATAAAGGAGTAGCTGGATTGTCAGACATAACATTGCTCGATTGCACTCTCCGCGACGGCGGCTACTACAACGCCTGGAACTTCCCGCCCGCGCTGATCGAGGCGTATCTGGTCGCCATGAAGGCCGCGCAGGTGGACGTGGTCGAGCTTGGTTTCCGCTTCCTGAAAAACCGGGGCTTCAAGGGCCCCTGCGCCTTCACGACGGATGACTTCCTGCGCAGCCTGTCGATCCCCCAAGGGCTGTCCATCGCGGTAATGATGAACGGCGCGGATCTCTGCACCGATGCCGGCAACATCGCTGTCGTCGAGCGATTGTTTCCGGAGCCTGCAGCGCAGACCCCGGTCGATCTGGTGCGCTTCGCCTGCCATTTCCACGAGCTCGAGCATGTCATGCCGGCGGTCGGCTGGCTTGCTGCGCGCGGATATCGCGTCGGGCTGAACCTGATGCAGATCGCCGACAGAAGCCAGGCCGAGGTCGCGCAACTCGCGCAACTCGCGCGCGCCTGGCCGGTGGAGGTGCTGTATTTCGCCGACAGCATGGGGAGCATGACGCCCGAGGATGTTTCGCGGATCGTCAAATGGCTGCGCGCGGATTGGGATGGCTCTCTGGGCATCCACACGCATGACAACATGGGGCTCGCGCTCTCCAACACCCTGCGCGCGGCAGCCGATGGCGTCACCTGGCTCGATGCGACCGTCACCGGGATGGGGCGCGGGCCCGGCAACGCGCGCACCGAAGAACTCGCCATCGAGGCCGAGACGCTGCGCGGCCGGCGCGCGAACCTCGTGCCGCTGATGACGCTGATCCGCAAGCAGTTCGGCCCGATGAAGGCCCAGTACGGCTGGGGCACCAACCCGTATTACTATCTCGCCGGAAAATACGGCATCCACCCGACCTATCTTCAGGAAATGCTGGGCGATGCGCGCTATGACGAGGAGGACATCCTCGCCGTGATCGACCATCTGCGCGCCGAGGGCGGAAAGAAGTTCAGCTTCGACACGCTAAATGGGGCGCGCCACTTCTATCGTGGCGAGGTGCGTGGCAGTTGGCGCCCGGCCGAGGTGATGGCGGGCCGCCAGGTGCTGATCCTCGGCACCGGACCGGGCGTGGCGGCGCACCGCCCGTCGCTCGAGGCCTATATCCGCCGCACCCGCCCGCTGGTGCTGGCGCTCAACACCCAGTCGGGGATCGACCCGGCGCTGATCGACTTGCGCATCGCCTGCCACCCAGTGCGACTCCTCGCGGACGCCGAGACGTATGCCGGCCTGCCACAGCCGCTGATCACCCCGGCCTCGCAGCTGCCCGAATCCCTGCGCACTGAGCTGGGCGACACGGAGCTTTTGGATTTCGGGATCGAGATTGCGCCGGGGCGCTTCGAATTCGGGGAAACGCATTGCGTTGCGCCAACATCGCTGGTGCTAGCCTATGCGCTGGCGGTGGCGACCAGCGGACAGGCAGAACGCATCCTAATGGCCGGGTTCGACGGGTACGCGGCAGGTGATGCGCGAAATGCGGAGCTCGAAGCCATGTTCGCCGCATACCTCGCCTCGGACACCAGCATCACGCCAGTCTCCGTAACGCCAACCCGCTACAAGAACCTCCCCGCGAAAAGCATCTATGGAGAGTGACATCATGCATGCCTGCGTTATCATCCCTGCGCGTTACGCCTCCTCGCGGTATCCGGGCAAGCCGCTGGTGCCGCTCTTGGGCAAACCCATGGTACTCTGGGTGGCCGAGCTCGCAGCACGCGCGGTGGGACAGGCCCATGTGTATGTCGCAACCGAGGACGAACGGATAGCCGATATTGTGCGTGCAGCTGGATTTAATGCGCTCATGACCAGCCCGGACGCCCTAACGGGAACGGACCGTCTGGCCGAGGCGGCGCAGATGATCGATTACGACATCTATGTGAACGTTCAGGGGGACGAGCCTCTCGTGGACCCCGAGGATATCCGTCGCTGCATTGCGCTCAAGGCTGAGTGTCCGGAGGCGATCATCAACGGGTTTTGCTGGATCGGTCCCGATGAGGATCCGGCCTCTGTGAATATCCCCAAGGTGATCACCACGGAGGCGAGCATGATGGTCTACATGTCGCGCCTTCCACTGCCCGGCTTCAAGGAGCCGCAGAATGCACCCACGCGCTACATGAAGCAGGTCTGCATATATGGTTTCACCCGGGACGAGCTCGCGGCCTATGCCGGTTTCGGCAGGAAGGGCACGCTGGAGCGCGTGGAGGATATCGAGATCCTGCGGTTTCTAGAGCTTGGCCGGGAGGTGTTGATGTATGAATGCCGGCCCGGGAGCCTCGCCGTTGATGTGCCCGAGGATGTAGCGCCGGTCGAGGCGGTTTTGGAAAGAAGCCTCGCGCAATGACCCCTCAGCTTTCTGATTACAGCACCCTTGTCTTCGACTGCGACGGGGTCGTACTCGATTCAAACCGCATCAAGACCGAGGCGTTCCGCATCGCCGCGCAGCCCTGGGGGGCGGCGGCGGCCGGGGCGCTGGTGGCGCATCACGTCGCCAACGGCGGCATCTCGCGGCACCTGAAATTCGCGCATTTCCTCGACGCCATCCTGCCCGAACACGCTCCGGGTGCCGTTCCGGGGCGCGATGGGCCGGGGCTGGAGGAGCTCTTGTCGGCCTATGCGCAATCGGTGCGCGCAGGCCTGATGAGCTGCGCCGTGGCTGAGGGGCTGGAGGCGCTGCGCGCGGCCACCCCGGACGCACACTGGCTGATCGTCTCGGGCGGAGATCAAGCCGAGCTGCGCGAGATCTTTGCCGCGCGGGGGCTGGACGGCCTTTTCGACGGCGGCATCTTCGGCAGCCCTGACAGCAAGGACACGATCCTGACACGTGAACAAGCCGGCGGGCGGATTGAAGCGCCGGCGCTTTTTCTGGGCGACAGCCGTTATGACCATGAGGCGGCCAGCGCCGCGGGGCTGGATTTTATCTTTGTCAGCGGCTGGAGCGAGTTCCACGGATGGCAGGAATACTGCGCCAATCGCGAGATCCGGAGCATTGAAAGCGCTTCACAAATCCTCAATATTCAGGAATAGTTTCTCCTGCAGAGCAAAACTGCGAAAGGGTCGTCTCGGGACGGCACGCCGATGAGAATACCTGTGTCGAAACTCGCCCAATATACGCAATATGGCTCAATGCGACTGGAAGCCACCTCGGGCCGATCGACATGATCTATGTTGTTTTGGAAGGCAATCTCGCGCTTTCCAGGAATTGAGGGTAGAAGCAAATGGAATACGATCTGATAAAAGTATTCGGGATCCAGCGTAGTGGAAACCATGCAATCCTGAACTGGCTGCTTGGTCTCGAAACACACAACATGCTATTCTTCAACAACCCCCGAAAAGACCAGGGGCTGCTTGAAAATCCTTCCGCGATTTCCTTGCCAGAAGGCGTCAGATCATATGCATCGCGCGTGGATCGGAAAAAGGTAATTCATCCGGAGAATGTCGATAGATTTCGGGGATCCGGAGGGACGCTGATTTGCAGTTATGAGAATCATGATCTCGAAACGCTGAATGAAGCCGAGCTGGATGCGCCCATCAATTCCGAATTTGGGCCTCCAAGGTCGAAAAAGAAAATAATTGTGATACGCAATCCGTTCAACGTGGCGCCTTCGACGCTCAAGATGGTTCGTCGGATGAAAGCCAAGGACGGAGTCACCGAAGAAGAATTGCTGCAGATCGTGGAGCACCGCCTAAAGATGTGGGTCGGCTATGCGGAAATAACCCTTGAGCATGACGCCGGACAGCGAAAAGACTTCTTGCCCATAAACTTCGATTTCTGGGCCTCCAACAAGTCATATCGCGACGAAATAGCCGCGAGGCTGGGGTACTCCAACTCTGATCGGTTCTTCGACTTTGTCTCTGACGCGGGTGGTGGAAGTAGTTTTGGCGGAACAAAAGAGATGCTTACAGCAGAAAAACTGGGTAGTCGCTGGAGTCAGGCGGAAGATAAGGATACGCTTCGCCCCATTTTCTTGCGCCAGAAAAAGGTTGTCACACTGGCCGCCCGTATCTGGGGTCCAGGTCTAATTCCAGAAGAAATTGCTCAAGTTGGGGATGCCGATTCGCGCCGCCCGGCGCGCTTTTCGGTCAGACCGAAATCCACGAAGTGACGCGCAGCCTCAAAATTGGAGTCGTCTTGCATGTCTTATTTCTCCAGCAATCTGCGTTGGCGAATAAATTGCTGAACGCCTGCATCTGTCGGATCCAGCAGAAGCGCCTTTTCATACAGAGCCGCCGCAGTCGCAGGATCGCCTGTCTTGGCAAACATGCCCCCCACGAGGCGCAAGATATGTGCCGAGCTATGGTTGGGTTTTACCTGGCCCGATAACTGGCCAAAGAGCTCAAAATCGCTGATCGGCAGTTTCGCCAAGTCCGGCACCTGACGATGCTCTGGATTGGCGAAGCCTAGCTCCCTCAGGATGTCAGCAAAGAGATTGTGCACATACTGCCACGGGATCTGATAGCTGATCCAGTCGCCGCGCGGGTTTTCAGGATGAGGCACTTCGCGGACAAACTCGGGTTCGACGAAGTGTACGGGAAAATCGTAACTGTCGTCCCGGAATGACTGGATGGCGGTATTGGAATGCAGCACACCAGGTTTGGCGCAAAAACGTAATGGTACGATTGAACCGGAGCCGGCATTGGCTATGAAGGCGGCAGCCTTCTTGCAGTGGGCAATTTTCGCAGCGTAATCGCGTCCAACCAGTGTCACAGGCAGGATGTGCGCGTCGAGACGTCTGGTTATCGCCTCAACCACCATTAGATCGTCTCGGTAATTGTCATGGCGACCGTCGGTCGCGGTCAGGCCGTCAAGCAGCACGACTACCGATGGATGATGACGTGCCAATGAATTGGCAATCTCGGCATAGCCTTGGATTTGTTCCAGCCATGACCTCTTCTGCGCGGTGACACCGAACCAGACCACCAGAGAACCGTCGGGGTAGTGAATGTCTGCCTCGGGGATGTTGGCGCGGATCATGTTCTCCATTCGGGCCGCGGCCTCGAAGAAGCTAGCGCTGTCGCGTGAGCGCCACCATGTGCCGCCGATAACGTTGGGCATCAGGTAATAGCAGCCCGGCTCCGGCGCGCGGCTGTCCCATGCAGAAATTTGTGCGGGGTCTAGATAGGTGCCCAAGGCAGTGGCAATACTTCGAATAGACTGCTCCGCAAGTAACCGCGCCCTGAGTGGTGCCAGATGAATCGCCTGATCATAGAAGTAGTGATAGGGTCGCGTCTGCCCTACAGAAATCCCGCCGAAACGGTCGTTGCGCGTCCAGTAGGCTTCATCCTTACCCGAGCGTATGTTCTCCGCAACGTGCTGAACGATATTGGCGCACTTGTCGTCGAATAACACTACAGGACCGTCCTCGGTCACGTAACCGTCGATGAAATTCATCGCCTGGACGAGAGCCCAGCGATTGCCGCCCGACGCGTCGGCGAAATAGACGACATTGCCCAACCGGGCGCGCGCGCTGGCGCGGGCATGGGTGGTAACCTTCGGCCGGGTGGGATGGGGCAGCACCAGCTCATGGGCCGCCAGCAGGTCGCAGGCGATGGTATAGAGCGCGTCAAAGTCTAAGGCCTTAGCGGCGCTCCGATAAGTTTCAAAAATGTCCATCCTGTTTTTGTCCTCCTGTCCAGAAATGGGCCGAGAACGGCAGCCGTTGCTGGTCAATCGGCTGTCAGCATCCATTCATGCGAGGTGCCGCGCAATGCCGCCACGAGCTCGTCAAAATTCTCGACAAGCTGTGCGATCGGTTCGGGGTTCATCCTGATGTTTCCCGGACGGGGATCAATGTCCTGCTTTCCCATGGACCGGCGCGCGACCTGCAGCGTATGCTCCGAAAATACGTCTCCATCGAACATTGACTCGTATTCAATGGTTTCAAGATCCGACACCCTGTTCAGTTGCACTGCCACCCGTTTCTGCTGGTTCAGCTGAGCGTCGATGAAAGTCAGCGCGGCTTTTGGGTTGATCGTCAGAGGCTTCTTTTCGGTCAGCTTGTCTTCCTCGCGTGACACCGACCACAACCCCGTCGCCTTGGACAACTCTTCGGAGACCAAGATGCGCAGCTTGTTCAAACGCACGATATGCACCACCCTCGCCCCCGACTCGACCATGTAATTAAACAAGAACGGGCCGCGGCCGTCGACATCCTCGCGCGTCGGAATGACGTTCAGGCCGAAATACTTCACATCCATCGCCAAGGGAGCGCCTTTCGCGATGCTGCGCAGGTGCTTGACATAATCCCGAAAAAGGGCGGGATGCGATTGCGGATGCACCAACGCGGGTTGCTTGGCGATCCGTTCTAGCACGTAACGGTAGAAGCGGTGCGGGCGCGAGATATCGCCGTGAAAGATCTCGTCGCAATCAAATGCGCCCTCATTCTTTAGAAGCTCGCGAAAGACCGTCGTGCCACTGCGCTGCCGTCCGATGATGAAGATCTGATCCGAGTTCATCCGCCCCTGCCTCCCCGTCTTTTTCATGCGCCAGCGCGTTCGTTTTCACACGCGTTTACTTTGCCGTGTTTTTGGCGAACTGGCTACGTGCGAGCGCTACCGCCATGTGCGGATCCTTTGAACACATTTCCGTCACGACGTCGCGTATCATGCTTTGTGTTCCGATCGTTTGTCCCTCTGACCAGGGCCATGACATGGAGCCGGTATGGAAGCGGTACAAGAAACCAGGTTCCGGCAGAGGAATAGCCTTGTAGCCGCGCGCATGGAAGTCCAGCCAGAAAACCCAATCGTCTCCTTCGCCGTTGCGACGAGTTGCGTCGAATCCAATCTCGGTCAGGATGGCGGTCTCGATGAGCGCCGTCATGCGGAAATCGTTTTCTAGCATATGCGCGTAGTCGCCCAAGGCGTAGCGCAACACCAGCTCGGTGCTTTCCCCGAAGTTGCGCCTTTGCGGGATCACCGCGTTTGGCCGTGTAGTCGCCCCGTTGTAGGCACCGAGCGCATTTTCGAGCAAGGTGGGCGAAAACATATCATCGGTATCCAAGAAGATCGACAACGGTGTCTCACAGGCCGCAGCCAAGGTGTTCCGCGCCGCCAACAGCCCCGAATTGGGTTGCCGAACGATCTGGCATTCGGGCAGCCGGGCCTGAGCGTATTCAAACCAAGGCTGATGCGTTTCGGGCGTGCCGTCGTCGCAGATAAGCACCCTTGGCATGCCAGCTGACTGATCTGCAAGGCTGTCTACTGTCTCCATGAATTCGTGGTTGGGCTTGTAGGCCGGGATCAGGACGGTGATGTCCCCGATGCCTGCCTGCGCACGCGGCACCGCATGGGCGCGCCAACCGCGCTTTCGGTCGAGTGCCTCGGCATAGGTGTCGCCCAGCGTGCCGGCGACCGTTTCCGGATCCAAGTTCGCGCGGCAGTATTCCTGCACCGCTCCAACGATTCTAGGTGCGTCTGCGATAATCTTTTCGAATTTCTTCTGAAGCGCCGCAACCGACCGCATCTGCGCGTCGAGGATATACTCGTGCATTTCCTCGGGAAAGAATTCAACCATCGGCGTGTCATGGCGTACTATCGGCACCTGACCGGCATCTATCGATTCGATACAGGCATAAGAGAAGGTCTCGTGCGATCCCAAGTGCGGGCTCAAAGCACCGGGCTCCAGCAGATCAAGCACCGCATCGCGGGGCCGAAAATCGATAAATGAGAGTCGGTCGCGCAACTCAGGATGCAAGCGCGCGCGGATATATTTCAGGATGTCCTTCTCGCGGAAGGTTGTGAAAGTCACGCGGCCGATCAGCTCGATCCGGCGCAGTTTACGCACCGAATGCAGGACGTTCGCCGCATAGATGATCTTGTCGGCGCCCTTACCGATAGAAATGCGCCCCATATACTGGATCTCGTCGCGCACGCTCACCGTCGTCGTGGGGGGGGTGCGGAACACGTATGGCTCGCGCACGAGGCTGGTATTGCTCTGAACGCCCAGCATCTTCAGCCGGCCCTTGCAGTAATTCGACGGTACGACGACCAGGTCGCAGGCACGCATCTGCTGGCGCTCGGTAAGGAAGTCGCTGCGCGCCCAATCCGGGGTGCCGAGTTGGTCCGCTTCCCAGACAAACTCGCTCAGTCCGTGATTATAGACCGAGAACAGCCGGCGCTCGGCGCCCGCCCTGGATTGCAGCCTGTAGAACAGTCCTAGGCAGGGCGCCTGCCAATCGGTCGCCTCGACGACGTCGATCTCCCATTCGTCGATGCAGCGTTCTATCTGATCTGCCAAGTAGAAGGAGACCGACTGGTCATGCGAGCGCGAGTGGAAGCGGCTATGGACGCGGTCGTCTGTCAGCCATTCAATATGGATCCGGTCGTTTTGAAGCCCAGCGAACGGAATTTGCTTGCCGAAATCCTTGCGGTCGCGGAACGAGAACAGAAACACCTCATGCCCGAGCGCCTGGAGCGCCGGAATCATGTATTCCAGATAAGTGGCGATACCGCCTGCGGGGAAGAGCGGGGTTTCGCTCGAGACGAACAGAATACGCATTACGTGGTCACGACCGAGAGATGATAGAGGCTGAAGGTCCAATCGCCGTCAGTGGGCAGGAATATAAGGAGCCGATACCGCTTCGCCGACCCGACGCGATCCAGATCGAGGCGCTTTTCTTTCACGACCAGCGTATGCAACCGAGGCACTGTCATGACAGGAAAGAATCCAATATCCAGATCTTCAGAGTGGCCGTCTCGGTCGGCCCGCAGGACTACTCGGACAACATTGGTATCAAGCGCCTCGTTCTTGTCTTTAAAATGGAAATCGGCGAGCAGGCCGATAGTCAGGGCCTCCGAGGCTTGCAAGTTCAAGTCTGGTATAGTCAGCTCTAGCGTCACCCACCGGCTGCGGTAGCTTTCTGAAATGACCGGGTGCACGCGAAGTCGCGGAGTGCGGAGCGGAGCATCATTTGGCGCGGCGTCGCTGTCGTCGTTGCCAGGCACAAAATCGACCACGACCCAGTTATAATTCTCGCTATCGTAGCCAACTTCTACACCGTCAAAGAACTCAGTATAGGGCTTCACGATTGTCGGCGGCAGCGCCGTGTCCTGCGCCCAAAGTGCCGTAATCCCGGTAGCGAGCGATGCGACGGGCTGGCCTTTACGGTCCGAATGGCCAGCTGCCCGCTCAGCCTCGAGCAATAGGCTCAACCGCTTGATGCTGCTTTCAAGAATTTCGTAACGTGAAACTTTCTCGCTCACCTCGAGCATTTGCCTATTTTCCCCGTTCTGCAAGTCAATACCACCCTTTGCACTACGATATAGAAGCCCACCGGGTGTCTATGCTCGGCTGCGTAGCTGCATCTGATAACGAGCCCCGATCCAAGGATCTTGAGTCGGGTGCGCACGCCCGTCGCAGATCGCTTTATTCGCCTAGCTTACAGGAGGCGTAAATTCAAGCTATATTAGCCAACTAGTCGCCTGAAGTAGCACCCGGATCAAGCATTTTTCGCCTCCGAGCAGCGTCTGCGGGGGCGAGACCACGCCGGATCGAGGCGCGAAGCCATGCCCTGCTGGGGTGACAGTCCTTTTTTTCAGCGCCACAGGCAGACCTGTCGAGCCGGTTTCGTGGCGCTTGGGTCTGGACCGCGGTCACGCGCACGATGGCGGCGCTCGGAATCGGTAGACCGCAGCGAGGACGGCGCGCACCATCGAGCCGCTGACCGCGACCTCGGCCAGTTGGAAGGAGCTGGCGCGGGCATGCCGGACGACACGCGCCCCGATCTTGATTAGCTTCAGTTGCAGGCCTGTCAGCGACCAGTCGGCCATGGCCTCGGGCAGCTCGATACAGCGCAGGAAGGTTGCCAGGTTGTAGGCCAGCGCGTGGAGTTGCAGCCGCACCTCGTTGTCGCGGAACCGCCGGCATGACAGCCCTCGCCGCACGCATCCGCGAAACCCTTGGTAGGCGTGATCCTGAAGAGCCCCTCATCACCTATCAGGCGCTGGCCAGCGCACTCGGCCTGCAACCACCCGGCACCATCCAGCGCATTGCCACCGCGCTCGAGCAGACCATGCGCGAGGATGTGGCTGTCAATCTGCATTCAAAACTGACCCATCGTGATCATTTAAAAATGACCCACCCGGGGGGTAG
>NZ_JBHUDD010000139.1:0-16717 GCF_042677865.1 Lacimonas salitolerans
TAGATACCCGACCCCGCATGCCATACCCCCCAAAGTTCGCCTCACATCAATGATGGCAAATTTGGTTCCGGGTGACTAGAGCGGTTCTCAACAGTTCGTTCTGAAGACACTTCAACGGCATATCCAGCCTGCTTCAATATTCCTTCAGCTAGTTTCTCAAGACCCCACCCATTCCGGCACTGAACGAGGATGTAATCGTCCTCATTCAAACAGTGCTTTCGGAGGCTTGTTTTTCCTTGTTTCGAGCTACCAAAGATAATCACATGCTTCTGCATCGCGAGGCATGAAATAAACTTGTCATCGACATTCGTTCTCTCAACGTAATTGAGCGGTATTTCTCTACTGACACCAAACACTTCAGACGTTTTATTCACTTTCTCAGCGCTCATTCTTCCAAAACCCCCACAAACTCCCGCCATTCGCCCTTGGACATGCCCGAGGTTTCCTGCGTGACCTTCTCACCTTTCAGCATCCGGCGGACGCAATCAAGGGCTGTGGCGCTCAGCGTGGCACCACCCATGCGGTAATCCTCGAAGGCGCGATAGGCAAAGGGCACCCAATCGGCCACCACCTTGCAGATCGCATCGGCATAGACCCGGATTTCGTATTGCGCGTGGGCGTCGGCGCGCAGGCGCAGGAAATGCAGCAGGTTGTGCAGATCGACCTTCCAGTACCATTGGGTATAGATATTGGCGGGCAGGTTCATGCGGGCCAGTTCGCGGGCCAGACCCTGCTGGCCGTCCTGCGAAATCATCTCTTCGTAATGGTCATAGGCGCGCATCGCGTCGTCGCGCAGATAGCGCAGGACGCGCTCGGCCTCTTCGCCGCTCAGCGCCTCGCCCCGGCCCTGGTTGTTGACCACCGATTGCGCATTCAGCGCGTCGGGCGCGGGGATATAGAATTCGCGGTCAAGGATCGAATAGCGGGCGGAATATTCGTTCACATTCGCCGTGCGGTGCCGGATCCATTGCCGCGCCACGAACACCGGCAGTTTGACGTGCAGCTTGATCTCGCACATCTCGAACGGGGTGGAATGCCAGTGCCGCATGAGGTACCGGATCAGACCCTCGTCATTGCTGACCGATTTGGTGCCCTTGCCATAGGACACGCGCGCCGCCTGACAGATGGCAGAGTCGTCGCCCATGTAGTCGATGACGCGGACAAAGCCGTGATCCAGCACCGGGATGGCGGTGTAGAGATGCGCCTCGATCCCCGGCGCGGTGGCCCGCAGGGTCGGTTGCGCGGTCTGGCGCAGGTCGTCGATTTCGGCCTGCTGGTCGGGGGAAAGCGGCATGGCGCGTCCTTTCTGGGTCTGGCGAGTCGTTGCCCCACTATATCTTGCGGAGGCGGGCGCGAAAAAGCCCATATCGCGTGGGTTGCAGAATGGTCGCGGTGGGCGGGTTTTCTGCGACAGCCCGCGCCTGCGCCGTTGACTTTGGAACCGCTTTGCCGACTATTTTCCCAACAAAAGCCTGCTGGCGCGAAACAAGCGGGCAAGAGGCAGAGCAGAAAGGGACAGGCGCGATGAAACCTTACGCGTTGATGTTGGTGGCCGCCATGGGCGTGGCTGCATGTAGTGGCGACGGAACGAACCCGTTCGATCCGCCCGCAGAAGAGCCCGATCCCAACAATCCGGGCACGGATCCCGGCACCGACACGCCCGGCATCGACCGCGAAGGCACCCTGCCCCCCGGCACCAGCAACCCCACACCCGCCACCGGGATCGTGCGGACCGAAGCCCGCGCCGCGAACCGCGACGACGAGACCTATGGCAACGGGTTTGCGAATACCATTCGCTTTGACGGCGACACCGACACCTTCTTTGTCGATGGCCTCGCGTTCGACGGAAACCAGCCTGACGGTACGCCCTATGTGCGCTCGACACCCTCGAACCTCGGCGCCTAAGCGCTGTATGAAGGGCCGACGACCGCGCCCGATTTCCTGACCGGCACGCCCATCGCGCAGATGGAACACCGCGCGCTTTACGGGGTCAGCACCAGCGGCAACACGGAATTCGCCATCGTGCGCACCGGCTCGTATATCCAGTACGGATTTGGCGGCTTCGTGTATCAGCGCAGCGGCGGCGTGGTCCTGCCGCAAGAGGGTCAGGCGACCTATTCCGGTGATTACGGTGGCATCCGCGACTTCAGCGGCGCTGGCGGTCTGGAATATGTGACCGGCGACATGACCGTGGATGTAGATTTCAAAGGCTTCCGCAACAATTGCAGCGGCGCCACCTGTGCCGATGCCATCCGGGGCGTGGTGAGCAACCGGAAGTTCTTTGACGTCGATGGCGGCGACAGGACGGCGGGCTATATTACTGCGCTGAACGACGACAGGCCGACAGGCGCGGCCCCGGTGACAGAGGTGCCGACGATCCGGTTCGAAGTTGGCCCGAACGTGATGGACGGCAACGGCGAGGCGACGGGCAATGCCTTCAGCACCGCCTTCGGCGATCAACTCGACGAAGGAAACTACTACATTGTCCTGTCGGGCGACCACACTGCCGGTGACGGCGGCGAGATCGTAGGCGTTGTCGTGGTGGAATCCGACGACCCGCGTTTCACCGATGTGACCGTTCGGGAAACCGGCGGGTTTATCCTGGAACGCTAGGCGGGTCTGCCGCTATGAAACGCCTTTTTCAGGCCCTGACGGTGGCGGCAACTCTTGCCGCCCCTGTCGCGTTTGCCCAAGGCACCGCGCTGTCCCCGCAAGAGGTGCGCGCGGCGGTGATCGTCTCGCTGGACTCGGGGCAGCACCGTCAGGCGGCGGACCTGGCCGAGGCGCTGGTGGCGCGCGATGCCGCGGATCACGACGCCCTGCTGCTGTCATCGCGCGCACATCGCAACCTGGGCGACATGCCGACGGCGCGGGAACGCGCGTCGCAGGCGTGGGATCTGTCCCGCACGGATGCGCAAAAACACGCCGCCGCCCTGATGATGGCGCAGGCGCTGGCCTCGGGCGATCAGCGGATGCGGGCGCAGTTCTGGCTGCGACGCGCGGCGCAGCACGCCCCGAATGATCGCCTGCGGCAGGCTGCGGTGCGCGACTTTCGGTACGTGCGCGCGCGCACGCCGGTCACGGTGCAGCTCAGCTTCAACGTGGCGCCCAATTCCAACGTCAACAATGGCTCGACCACGGGGCGATCGACCTTTTTCGACCCGTTCACCCGCGAGTTTGTCGAGGTGTCGCTTGGCGGCACGGCACTTGCCCTGTCGGGCATCGAAACGTCGCTGGGGGCGGCCCTGCGCTATCGGCTGAACGAGCGGTCGCGCAGCGCGACGGACCTGACCTTTTCCGCCTATCACCAGACCTATGCGCTCAGTTCGTCGGCCAAGGCCAAGGCCCCTGGTGCCAAGGGATCGGATTTCGCCACGACGTCGCTTGCCGCAGGGCTGACGCGGCGCTGGAAAACCGAAGACATGCGCAGCGAATACACGCTGGGGGCGCTGGTCGGGGCCACGCATTATGGCGGTGATCCCTATGCGGAATTTGCGCGCCTGTCGGCAGGCATGACCCGGCCCATCGGGCCAAAGACCCGGTTGCGGCTGGATGTCTCGGCGGAACAGGTGCGCGGCGCGGCAGCCCCGCATGCCGACAAGATCGGACTGGATGCCAATCTGCGCCAGAAACTGGATCAGGGCGGCGAACTGATCTGGAAAATCGGCATCGACGACAGCACCTCGTCGCAAAGCGTGGCCGACTATACCGGGCTGACGCTGGGGCTGACCCATGCGCTGGCCAAACCGCTGTGGGGGGCCGACATCAGCTACGGGCTCAGCCTGTCGTCGCGCGACTATCCCAGCACGCCCTTTGCCGCAGGCAGCCGCACCGACAACCGCGTCGCCGCGCATCTTCAGATGTGGTTCCGCGATCTGGATTATTACGGCTTCAGCCCGGTTGTTTCGCTGTCGGCCAGCCGCACGGCATCCAATGTCGGGCTGTATGACGCCGATGCCGTCGGCATGGAACTGGGCATCCGCTCGACCTTCTGAGACTCGACATTCCGGGTCTGAAAGTTAAGGTCCGCCCCAGAGCGTTGAACAGGAGCGAGCACATGAACATCAAGTATCTGCACACCATGGTCCGGGTCAAAGACCTTGACGCCAGCATGAAATTCTATGCCCTGCTGGGCCTGAAGGAAACCCGCCGCTATGACAGCGACGAGGGGCGGTTTTCGCTGATCTTCATGGCCCCCGAGGGGCAGGAGGAATGCCCGGTCGAGCTGACCTACAACTGGGATGGCGATGATGCGCTGCCCGACGACAGCCGCCATTTCGGGCATCTGGCCTATGCGGTCGAGGATATCTACGCCATGTGCCAGCACCTGATGGACAATGGCGTGACCATCAACCGCCCGCCGCGCGACGGGCGCATGGCGTTTGTGCGCAGCCCCGACAACATCTCGGTCGAGCTGTTGCAGATGGGCGATCCGCTGGCACCGGCCGAACCCTGGGCCAGCATGGAAAACACCGGGCATTGGTGAGGGCCACACCGGCCGCGCGCGTGCTGGCGACCCTGGCGCTGATGGCGCTGGGGCAGCCTGCGCAGGCGGGGTGCCGGCTGGCGCTGCTGCTGGGGCTGGATATCTCGTCCTCGGTCGATGCGGCCGAGGACCGGCTGCAACGGCAGGGGCTGGCCGCAGCCCTTGCCGCGCCCGATGTGGCCGAGGCGATCCTGTCGGTGCCGGGGCAAGGCGTCGTCCTGTCGGTGTTCGAGTGGAGCGGCCAGGTTCAGCAGGACAGTGTCATGGACTGGGTGATCCTCGACAGCCCGCAGGCGATTGACCGCGCGTCGGCGCACATTGCCAACAGCACCCGCAGCTATGCGGATTTCGCCACCGCGATCGGGCGCGCGCTGGACTTCGCCGAGGCCCGTTTCACCCGCGCCCCGCCCTGCGACCGCCAGATCCTGGATCTCTCGGGTGATGGTATCCACAATGACGGGCCTGGACCCGGCAATGCCTATGCACGCGGCACGCTGGCCGATGTCACCGTGAACGGGCTGGCCATCGTGGTGGATGACCCGGCACTGGATCACGCCGACCCGGGCGATCTGGTGGCGCATTACCGCGATCAGGTCATTCGCGGCCCCGGGGCATTCGTGATCCGCGCTGCAGGCTTCGAGGATTTTCAAGACGCCATGCGCCGCAAGCTGCTGCGCGAACTTTCCGTTCAGATCGGGCAGGCCGCCACTGCCCCACCGCATCAGTAGATATACCTGATCTGATCGCTCCAGTAGCGTTCGACGCGGCGCAGGGCATGGGTGATCTCGTCGATGCCATCGACCCCCAGAACGCCTTTTTCCTGCAACCCGTCGGCATGGCGCGCGAACAGGTCGCCCACCACATCGCGGATATCGCGCCCCTTCTGGGTCAGCCGCACCCGGACCGAGCGGCGGTCAACCTCGCACCGCTGGTGGTGCATGTAGCCCATTTCGACCAGCTTTTTCAGATTGTAGCTGACGTTGCTGCCCTGATAGTAGCCGCGGGTTTTCAGCTCGCCCGCCGTCACCTCGTTGTCGCCGATGTTGAACAACAGAAGCGCCTGCACCGCGTTGATGTCCAGCACGCCGACGCGCTCGAACTCGTCCTTGATGACATCCAGCAGCAAACGGTGCAGCCGTTCGACCAGCGCCAGCGCCTCAAGATAGCCACCCATAAAGCCCTGCTGACCTGCGGCGGGCAATCTGCTGTGCATGCTCATATGTCCGTGTCTCCGTCCGTGACTGCTCGGGATCGGACACTGGGGCATAAAGCCGAATATTGGGTTAAACCCCCAAAATGGTTTGTAAAATGCGATCTATTCAGTGGCGCTGATGGTCTGGCGGATATCCGCGATCAACGGGTCGAACCGTGCGGGCGGGGGCACCTGCCCCGAGACCCATTGATACAGGTCCTGATCGTTTTCCTCCAGCAGGGCATCATACAGGTCCAGATCAGGCTCTGACAGCGCGTCCAGACGCGCATCCGAGTACCGGATCAGGATCATGTCCATCTCCTTGATGCCCCGCCGCATCGACCGCATGCGCAGCCGTTTCAACCGTGTGTCGCGTTGTTCTTCCATGCCCGTCAGGTGCCGGATTTCAGCGTCAGGCGCAACTTCTTTTCCAGCCGCCCCAGACGGTCGGCCGAGGCGGTGATCTGCGTCTTGAGATCACGGATCTCGATAAGCAGGTCGTTGATCTCGGGCGGAATCGTGGACTCGTCCTCGGGCGCGGTCAGCCCGTCCCCCTCGCCCGTCAGCAGCCAGACGATCGAGACGTTCAGGATGCCGGCCAGCATCGACAGCCGGTTGGCGCGCGGCTCGCTCAGATCGTTTTCCCAGGCGTCCAGCGTGCTGTGCTTGACGCCAAGCCGCTTGGACAGTTGTTTCTGGGTCATGCCGGCGGCATCTCGTGCGGCGGCCAGCCGGTCGCCAAAGGTGGCGGCATCCGGGCCATACCAGTCGGTCGTGTCGGTCTGTTCCATGTCTCTCCGTTCCCGCGATCGTGCTTGATCGCATTTGCGCGCAAGCCTATGACATCGCAGTGTCGAATAAAACCGGGGGTCGGTCATGTCCTTTCTGTCTCAGACGCTTTCACGCGTAAAACCGTCACCCACCATCGCGATGAGCAACAAGGCCGCCGAGCTGAAGGCCGCGGGCCGCGACATCATCAGCCTGTCGGCGGGCGAGCCCGATTTCGACACGCCCGAACATATCCGCGCCGCAGGCATCGCCGCGATCGAGGCCGGGCATACCCGCTATACCCAGGTCGATGGCATCCCGGCGCTGAAACAGGCGATCTGCGACAAGTTCGCCCGCGACAACGGGCTGGACTATGACCCGGCGCAGGTCAGCGTCGGCACCGGCGGCAAGCAGGTGCTGTACAACGCGCTGATGGCCACGCTGAACCCCGGCGACGAGGTGGTGATCCCCGCACCCTACTGGGTCAGCTATCCCGACATGGTGCTGCTGGCGGGTGGTCAGCCGGTGTTCATCCGCGCCACGCTGGACAATGCCTTCAAGATCACCGCAGACCAGCTTGAGGCCGCGATCACCCGCAACACCAAGTGGTTCCTGTTCAACTCGCCCAGCAACCCCACCGGCGCAGGATACACATGGGACGAGCTGAAGGCGCTGACAGACGTGCTGCTGCGCCACCCACATGTGCATGTGATGACGGACGACATGTACGAACATCTGGCCTATGACGATTTCAGGTTCTGCACCCCGGCGCAGGTCGAACCGGCGTTGTATGACCGCACCCTGACGGTCAATGGCGTGTCCAAGGCCTATTGCATGACCGGCTGGCGCATCGGCTATGCCGCCGGCCCCGAGCCGCTGATCGCCGCCATGCGCAAGATGCAGTCGCAATCCACCTCGAACCCCTGTTCGATCAGCCAGCACGCGGCGCTGGCCGCGCTGAACGGGCCGCATGATTTCATCGCCGAGAACAACCGCGCCTTCGTGCGCCGCCGCGATCTGGTGGTGGATGCGCTGAACGCGATCCCCGGCATCACCTGCCCCCGCCCCGAAGGCGCGTTCTATGTCTATCCGTCGATTGCCGGGCTGATCGGGCGGCAGACGCCGGACGGCACGCGGATCGACAGCGACGAGGCCTTTGCCACCACCCTGCTCGAGGCAACGGGCGTGGCCGTGGTGTTCGGTGCGGCCTTTGGCCTGTCACCCGCCTTTCGTATCAGCTATGCCACATCGGACGCAGCCCTTGCCGAGGCCTGCAACAGAATTGGCGACTTTTGCGGTCAATTGCGCTAAAGCCGCCCCGTGAAAACGAACGACAGGTTAACGAATGGCTGGCGAGCTGCCCCCCTACTATTTTCGCGTGCGCGACAACGGCGCTTTCGTGTTCCGTGTCGATACCGAGAACCGGCAGCGCCGCATCGAGATGGACCAGATCGCCGTGGTCAACATAAACAACGGCCAGATCAAGCCCCATGGCGAGCGCAGCCTGTCGGATGATGACCTGACCGCCATCCGCGACTGGATGGCCGAACGGGTCCGCGTGCTGGCCGAGCGCGACATCGACGACATTCACCGCGCGGTGGATTACCTGAACCAGACCACCCATTGGGCCCAGACCCGCGCCACGGACGAGCAACTGGAGCTTGTGACCGACACGCTGCTGCTGGCGATGCATGACCTGCGCACGGTTCTGGTGCGCAAAAAGGCCGACCGCATGCTGGCCGAACACGGGATCACAAACGACTAGGCGCCGCGCTAGCGCAGAACCAGCCGCTCCAGCCGGGCATCGATCCGGCTGTTGGTGTCGTCGCTGTCACCCGAAACGGCCAGCCCCAGCAACGCCTGCGGCGCGGTGCCGAACGCAAGGGTGAAATCGGCGGCCAGATCAACCGCCTCGTCATGTGCGCCGGTGCCCGCGCGGCGCAGCACGACCGTCTTGCCGCGATCGCCCAGATAAGGGCTGTCCAGCATCTGGCCGCGCCGGTGATCACCGCCCCAGACATAGACCAGCACCCGCGCATCACGGTCGCGCAGCAACCGCCCGATGCCCGACCCGTCGGCGCCCGCGGCCTTGTCCTGCGGCAGAAACACAAAGTAGATCGCCATGTTGCGGTCATCGCCGCCCTTGCGGCCCAGATCGGTGGGCGGCGTGCCGGTGGTGACCGACCATCGCCACGTGGCCGACCGCGCGGGCCAGAAGGTCTGGTCCAGCGCGCGCCACACCAGCGACACCGCCGCGTCCGAGCGCAGGGTCAAACTGCTGCCACCAAACCCGTAGGTGTTGGCATCCAGCCGCGGAAATGTCTGCTGTTGCCATGCACCGTCGAACGACACCGGCCCGGTCGCCTGTGCAGGCGCGGTCCACATCATGGCGGCAAGGGCCGCGATGGCGATTTTGCGGGCGGTCATCTGCACTCTCCGGTCGGTTGGGCACTGCCAGCCAAAGCACGGACAGCAGATCACGCACAACGCACATGTGGGTGAAATCACTCGGCCGACACCAGCCCGGCCGCGTCCAGGCGCGGCAGGCTGATCCGCCAGAACCGCCACATCATGAACACGCCTGCCAGCGCCAGCCCGATCGCCAACCCCAGCCAGATGCCCACGCCGCCCAGTCCCAGCGGAAAACCCAGCACATAGCTGATCGGCACGCCCACCGCCCAATAGCTGAGCGTGGCAATCACCATCGGCACCCGCGTGTCCTGCACCCCGCGCAGCAGACCCAGCGCCATCACCTGCGCCGCATCGACAAGCTGGAACAGCGCCGCCGCCGCCAGCAGCCCCACGCCGATGGCCACCACCGCCGCGCGGTCGGGATCGTCGGGCGACAGAAACAGCGCCATCAGCGGCGCGGGGGCCAGCAGGAACAGCGCCACGGTCAGCGCGACCATGATGGCCGAAATGACGATGATCACCACGCCGCCGCGCCGCAACCCGTGCAGGTCACCCCGCCCCAGCGCGCGCCCGGCGCGCACGGTGGCGGCATTGGACAGGCCCAGATGCACCATGAACATCGCCGACGTGACCTGCAGCGCGATGCCGTGGGCGGCCAGTTGCAACGTGCCCAGCCAGCCCATCATCAGCGACGAGGCGGCGAACAGCCCCACCTCGGCCAGGTTGGTGATGCCGATGGGCCAGCCCAGCCGGAACACGGCGCGGAACGCCTCCCAGTCCGGGCGCCAGACGCGGGCGAACAGCGCGTGCTCGGGCGTCACCACGGCGGCATAGATGCCCAGCCCCAGCGCCGACACCGCCTGCACCACCAGCGAGGCGATGGCCGCCCCCTTGATGCCCATCTCGGGCGCGCCCCAGTTGCCGAAGATCAGCGCATAGTTGACCACGATATTGACCACCACCGCCGCCACCGTGACCCACAGCACCACCTGCGCGCGCTCCAGTGCCGACAGGTAGGATTTCAGCACCATCACGAACAGCGCCGGAAAGATCGCCCAACCGGCAATGCGCAGGTAATCCTGCGCGCCCTGCGCCACGGCGGGCTCCTGCCCGGCTGCCAGCAACAGCGGCCCCGACCACCAGAACACCGGCATGCACACCGAGCCGAACAGCACCGACAGCCATTGCGCCATGCGGGTGACGCGCCGCACCTCGGTCACGCGGCCCGCACTTTCGGCCTCGGCCACCATCGGCATCACCGCCCAGGCGAATCCCGACCCCATGATGAACAGGGTAAAGAACAGCATGCCGCCCAGCACCTGCTGCGCCAGCACCTGAACGTCATACCAGCCCAGCATCACGGCATCGGTCAGCGTGACGGCAAACTGCGCCAGATGGCTGCCGATCAACGGCACCCCCAGAACGAGGATCGCGCGCACATGCGCCTTATGCGAGATCTGTGTCACCATGCGCCCCGATTACCGCCAGCCCGTGAAACGTGCAAGCACGCCGATCCGGTCTTGAACCATGTCGGCTTTCGGGCAACAAATCACCCAACGCGACCCGTGGCAGGAGACGTCAGGTGACACATCCCTTTGTGCCGTTCACGTCTTTCGGGCATCGCGGCGGCATCCGGACGCAATATGCCGCGCTGTGCTTTCGCATCCGCAAGGACAAGCCGCAATTTTTGCTGGTCACATCGCGCGGCACCGGGCGCTGGATCATCCCCAAGGGGTGGCCCATGAAAGGTCGCTCGCCGGCCAAGGCCGCGCTGCGCGAAGCCTGGGAAGAGGCCGGGGTGCGCGGTCGCGTCGGGCGCGATTTCGTCGGCATGTATTCCTATCGCAAGCTGCTGGGGCGGCAGCAGCTGGAACCCTGCATCGCGCTGGTGTTTCCGGTGGCGGTCAAATCGCTCGACAGCCACTTCCCCGAGGCCCGCCAGCGCCGCCGCAAGTGGTTTGGCCGCAAGAAGGCCGCCGCCCGCGTGGACGAGCCGGAACTGGCCGAGCTGATCCGCAACTTCGACCCCGGCGCTTGGCGGCGGTAACTTGATCTTTCCCCGCCGCTGGTTATCTGTTGTCATGATGCTGTTACGGGGACGCAATGATCACCTACACCCTGAAATGTGCCGATGAGCACCAGTTCGACAGCTGGTTTCAGTCCGCCGAAGCTTTTGACAAGCTCAAGACCGCAGGCATGGTCGTCTGCGCCGTCTGCGGCTCGGGTAAGGTGGAAAAGGCGTTGATGGCGCCGCGCGTGCGCCCTGCCCGCAAGGCCTCGGGTCATCTGCCTGCCGCGCCCGAACCCGCCCCCAGCCGCCCCCTGTCCGCCCCGGCCAACCCCGCCGAGCAGGCGCTTGCCGCGCTGAAAAAGAAGATCGAGGCGAATTCCGATTATGTCGGACTGAACTTCGCAAGCGAAGCACGCGCGATCCACGACGGCACCGCGCCCGAGCGCGCGATCTATGGCGAGGCCCGCGCCGACGAGGCAAAGAAGCTTATAGAGGATGGCATTCCGGTAGCCCCGCTGCCCTTCCTGCCGGGGCGCAAATCGAACTGATGGGGTGGTGGGTTGGCACCCACCCTACGGAAAGGATCAGACCATGCATATCGTCATCACCGGCGCCAGCCGGGGCGTCGGGCAGGCACTGGCAGATGGCTATGCCGCGCGCGGAGACCGGGTCACCGGCACATCGACGGGCGGCGGCGATGGGCTGCTGCAGGTGGATGTGACCCGGCAGCGGGACATCCGCGCGATGGACGCGGCGCTGGAGGGCCAGCCCGTCGATCTGCTGATCTGCAACGCCGGCGTCTATCTGGACAAGGGCCAGAGCCTGTCCGACGGCTTTCCGCCCGACATGTGGGCGCATCAACTGGCGGTGAATGTCACCGGCGTGTTCCTGACCGTGCAGGAACTGCTGCCAAACCTGCGCCTGTCGGACCGGCCGAAAATCGCCATCATCTCCAGCCAGATGGCCAGCCACACCCGCGCGCCCGGCGGCAGCTACATCTACCGCGCCTCCAAGGCGGCGGCGCTGAACCTCGGGCGCAACCTGGCTACGGACCTGGCCCCCATGGGCATCGCGGTGGGCATCTATCACCCCGGCTGGGTCCAGACCGACATGGGCGGCAGCACGGCCGAGATCACGCAGGACGCGGCCGCGACCGGCCTGATCGCAAGGTTTGACGAGTTGGACCCCGCCAGCACCGGTTGCTTTCGCACCTGGGACGGGCGGGATCACCCCTATTGACCGGCCTGCCGCAAGACCCCGCAGAGATACCGCAGGCCTTTGCAGACGCCTGGATGGCGCGCGATGCCCACGCGCTGGCGGCGCTGTTCGCACCCGATGCCGAATTCGTCAACGTGGTGGGGCTGTGGTGGCACGACCGCGCGGCGATCGAGGCGGCGCATGACTATGCCCTGCGCAGCTTTTTCGCCGACAGCACGCTGCGCCCCGGCACGATCCGGGTCAGCCAAGTCACCGAGGATGTCGCCGTGGTGCAGTGCCGATATACCCTGACCGGCCAACGCCTGCCCGATGGCACCACAGCCGGACCGCGCCGCACGATCCTGAGCTTTGTGGCCCGCAACACGTCCGACGGCTGGATCGTCGCGGCGGCGCAGAACACCGACATCGTGGACGGGGCTGAAACCATGGCAAACGCGCAAACCCTGCGGCCCGCCGATTACCGGCGCTGATCAAGCCATCTTGCCCTTTTCACACAGGCGTCATACACCCCGCCAAACCTGATGACTGGGGAGCGTCATGCCCGTTCTCGTGATGAAATTCGGCGGCACCTCGGTCGCCACTCTGGACCGCATCCGCCGCGCCGCCAAGCGCGTGGGCGTCGAGGTGGCCAAGGGCTATGACGTGATCGTCATCGTCTCGGCCATGGCGGGCGAAACCAACAAGCTGGTGGGCTTTGTCTCGGAAACCTCGCCGCTCTATGATGCGCGCGAATACGATGCCATCGTCAGCTCGGGCGAGAACGTGACCGCCGGGTTGATGGCGCTGACCTTGCAGGAAATGGACGTGCCCGCCCGCAGTTGGCAGGGCTGGCAGGTGCCGGTCGTGACCAACAGCGCGCACAGCGCCGCGCGGATCGAGGATATCCCCCCCGCCAACATCATGGCCAAATTCGCCGAAGGCATGCGCGTGGCCGTGGTCGCGGGCTTTCAGGGCGTCAGCCCCGAGGGCCGCATCACCACCCTGGGCCGGGGCGGATCGGACACCACCGCCGTGGCCTTTGCCGCCGCTTTCGAGGCGGAACGCTGCGACATCTACACCGATGTCGATGGCGTCTACACCACCGACCCGCGCATCGCGTCCCGGGCGCGCAAACTTGACAAGATCAGTTTCGAGGAAATGCTGGAACTGGCCAGCCTGGGGGCCAAGGTGCTGCAGACCCGCTCGGTCGAGCTGGCGATGCGCTACAAGGTCAAGCTGCGCGTGCTCAGCAGTTTCGAGGAACAATCCGACACGGCCGGCACGCTGGTCTGCGATGAGGAGGAAGTCATGGAAAACCGTCCCGTATCCGGCATCGCCTACAGCCGCGACGAGGCCAAGATGACGCTGGTCAGCGTCGCCGACCGCCCCGGCATCGCCGCCGCCATCTTCGGCCCGCTGGCCGAGGCGGGCATCAATGTCGACATGATCATCCAGAACATCGCCGACGAGGGCCGCACCGACATGACGTTTTCCTGCCCGGTCGATCAGGTAAAGCGCGCCGAAAAGGCACTGGGAGAGGCCAAGACCGCAGGCCACATCAACTATCGCGATCTGGTCGCCGATACCAACGTGGCCAAGATCAGCGCCGTGGGCATCGGTATGCGCAGCCAGTCGGGTGTCGCCGCGCGGATGTTCAAGACGCTGTCGGACGAAGGCATCAACATCAAGGTGATCGCCACCTCGGAAATCAAGATCAGCGTGCTGATCGACCGCAAATACATGGAGCTGGCCGTGCAGGCCCTGCATGACGCGTTCGAGCTGGAAAAACCCGCCTGACCCTGTCTGCCCGATTTACACGCATGGATCGCATTGCCGCGCGGATCTTCGCCCGGTATGCGCAAGAATCCCGTTCATTTTCGGCCTGCCCTGTGATTTAACGGGGCGGGCCGGATATCTTTCGGCCAATGCACCAGAGGGACAGCGGCAAAGCACATGCCCGAAACGACGGAAAGCGAAAGCCGCAAGCTGCTGCGCCGGTTGCGCGACACTATGGCCGAAGAGGCCGAGGGGCAGGAGCGGCTTAACAAGATCACCCATCTGATCGCGGATTCGATGGGCACCGAGGTATGTTCGGTCTATCTGTTCCGCGATCCCGAAACGCTGGAACTCTGCGCGACCGAGGGGCTCAAGCCCGAAGCCGTGCACCAGACCCGCCTGCGCATGGGCGAGGGTCTGGTGGGCCGCGTCGCGCGCACCGGCAAGATCATCAACTCGGCCGATGCCCCCAAGGAAAAAGGCTTTCGCTTCATGCCCGAGACCGGCGAAGAGATCTATTCTTCGTTCCTTGGCATCCCGGTGCAGCGGCTGGGCGAGAAACTGGGCGTGCTTGTGGTGCAGTCCAAAGAGGCGCGGCAGTTTTCCTCTGACGAGGCCTACGCGCTTGAAGTGGTCGCCATGGTGCTGGCCGAGATGACCGAACTGGGGGCGTTTACCGGCGAAGGCGCCGCGCTCAAGGCCCGCCACCAGCAGCCGGTGATGTTTCGCGGCACCTGCGCGCAGGAAGGGGCCGCGCGCGGCCATGTCTGGTTGCACGAACCGCGCGTCGTTGTCACCAACCCGGTGGCCGAGGACCCGGTGAAAGAGCAGGAGCGCCTGAACGAGGCGGTCGATCACCTGCGCGTGCGCGTCGATGAAATGCTGGCCGGGGCCGCGACCGGCGACAAGGAACAGATGGAAGTGCTCGAGGCGTATCGCATGTTCGCCAATTCCAAGGGCTGGATGCGCCGCATGGAAGAGGACATCGGGCGTGGCCTGTCCGCCGAGGCGGCCGTTGAAAAGGAACAGTCCACCGCCCGCGCGCGCATGTCCCAGGTCAGCGATCCGTATCTGCGCGGGCGCCTGCACGATCTGGACGACCTGTCCAACCGCCTGCTGCGCATCCTGACCGGCCAGGGCGCGCAGACCGGGGCGGAAATGCCCGCCGATCCGATCCTGATCGCGCGCAACATCGGCCCGGCAGAGTTGCTGGACTATGGCCGTGCCCTGCGCGGCATCGTGCTCGAAGAGGGGTCGGTCGGCAGCCATGCCGCCATCGTCGCCCGCGCGCTGGCGATCCCGCTGGTCATCCACGCCGAGCGGATCACCACCGAGGCGCTGAACGGCGATCCGATCCTTGTGGACGGCGATCAGGGCACCGTGCACCTGCGCCCCGACGACACCGTGGCCTCCGCCTTTCGCGACAAGATCGCGATGCAGGCCGATGCGCAGGAACGCTATGCCTCGATCCGCGACCAGCCCGCCACGACCCTGTGCGGCAAGACCATCGGGATGCAGATGAACGCAGGCCTGATGGCCGACCTGCCCAGCCTCGAAGGGTCGGGCGCCGAGGGCGTCGGCCTGTTCCGGACCGAGCTGCAATTCCTGATCCGCAACCAGATGCCGCGCCGGTCGGAATTGGCCGCGCTTTACTCCAGCGTGCTGGACGCAGCCAAGGGGCGGCGCGTGGTGTTCCGCACGCTGGATATCGGGTCGGACAAGGTCCTGCCCTACATGAAACCCAATGACGAACCCAACCCCGCGCTTGGCTGGCGCGCGATCCGGGTGGGGCTGGACAAGCCGGGCGTGCTGCGGATGCAGTTGCAGGCGCTGCTGCGCGCCGCCAATGGTCGCCCCCTGACGGTGATGTTTCCCTTCGTGGCGCAATACGACGAATACCGCGCCGCCCGGGCCGAGATGGACAAGGCCATGGCCCGCGAAAAGATCCTGGGCCATGTCCTGCCCGAAAGCCTGGAAATTGGCGCGATGCTGGAAACGCCCAGCCTGGCCTTTGCCCCCGACAAGTTCTTTGCCGAGGTGGATTTCCTGTCCATCGGCGGCAATGACCTCAAACAGTTCTTCTTTGCCGCCGACCGCGAAAACGAACGGGTGCGCCGCCGCTACGACACGCTGAACGTGTCGTTCCTGACCTTTCTGGAACAGATCGTCGGACGCTGCCGCACCTCGGGCACCACGCTCAGTTTCTGTGGCGAGGACGCGGGCCGCCCGATCGAGGCCGCCTGCCTTGCCGCCATGGGCATCCCGGTGCTGTCGATGCGCCCGGCCTCCATCGGGCCGGTCAAGCACATGCTGCGCCGCGTCGACCTGGACGCCCTGCGCGACGTCATCCACGCCGCCCGCGACCGCGGCGACATGTCGGTGCGCGCCTCGGTGATGGACTACCTGCGCGACGCGCGTTGAATGTGGGGGCGCGTGGGCTTTTGATGGACATTTGAACGAAGTTTGGGTTTTCTTTAGGAATAGCGGTCAATATCGCTATTTTCACAACGCGCTTGCGAGTCGCAAAACATATTGCTTCAGGAAAATTTGATGCTGAAGGAAATACGCCAACTCAACCCGATGCACAGAAACCTTTTCGCTTTCGTCTGCTTGATTGCAGCTTGCATCATAGGAAGCCTGACCTACCCATCATATTCGTTCTGGTTCTTCCCGAAGAGTCATCAGTTTCTGCCAAGTTTGACGTCGGGACTGATTGCACTTCTACTGTTGGCACCCATCATCCGGGGTGATTTCCTGCATAGCCACAAACTGGATACGATGTCTGTAATCAACCTAGGGCCTGTTGACGTTCATCTGAGGCGAATAACGGTCGCTGCGAGGGCTATGAAGGCTGAGAAACTGCTGTCTGTCTTGC